>JAQICD010000075.1 GCA_027858715.1 Prolixibacteraceae bacterium | reverse complement strand
AAATTATAGACAAGTAATGCCTCACCTTCATCAGAATTATCACGTAGAACACCAAGTTGCATTGCATCTTCAGTAAGCGACATAACTTTAGCAAAACCCCAATTGTTAACTACAGCATCATGACCGGGATTGTGGAGTATTCCTACATCGCTTAAAGTAATTGTTTTGTTTTCTGTATCCAACAAAAATGTTCCGGATCCGTTGGTTTCTGGAAACATAGGATTATCAACAACAACAGTTGCATTACCTTCAAGTCCAAAAGTCATTGTGCCATAATCACCAGCATCCATAAGCCACTGATTACCTTTCCAGTCTGGACTCCAATTCCAGACATCACCTTCAACAGTTTTTCCTTCAGTTACGGTTTCCCAACTATCGTCTGTTCCATAGAAATAAAGGGGACCTGCAAAAAATTTGCTTACACCTTCGGCATCAAGATCGAGTAACCATGTTTTATTTTTACCTATACCTCCAGTTATAAGCTCCCACAAAGGATCATCAATAAAACCGGCATAAAACTCCTCTACCTCGAAAGTAACAGTGTCGCCATACACTACACCTCCGCGGGTTTGAACGCCAAACTGAACATTGTATGTGCCTGCAAAGGGCATTTTTAGTTCGACATCAGTTTTTTGACTACGCCCCTGTGGGTGACTCCACAAAGAAGTATATTTTGAATCCATCAAGCTTTTCAGGTAAACAATGTTGGGGTTATCGGTGTCGTGCACAATCTCGAACGCAATTCCCTCAACAAGTTCATCGGAAGTTACATCAACTTCGCCCAGTTCGTATTCCTCGGGCGTACATGAAACCATGAACAGCACCGGGATGAACAGTAATGATATGTATTTAATTATATTCTTCATTGTTCTTAAATTTTAAATGTTATTCCCAGCCCGGATTTTGTTTCAATACACCATCGGACAAGGTGATTTGCGTATTCGGGATTTGTAAAAATCCTTTCGTTTTTAATATGTTTTCTTTTTCAATTGTTACCACCTCTTCTACATTACCACTTAATACAGTAGCCGAAGTAGCAAGTTCGTTGGCGGCAGCATCAAGCCCCTGGCGGAGCACATCCCAGTAGCGCAGGCCTTCAAAAGCAAACTCTTTGCGGCGCTCTTTCAGAATATTTTCTTGAGTAGCCGATTTTGAGCCGATACCTGAACGTGTAAGCACCTGATCAAAATAATTTTGTGCATTAGCGCTTCCCAATTCAGCAGCCATTAACAATACATCGGCGTAACGCATTACAATATAATCCTGGTACTGGGAATGTTGAAAATTACCGTCTCCTAAACCTTCAAGCACTGTAGTACCATCGGGAAGACTCATTGGTGTGTACTTTTTATTGGTATATCCGGTGTATTCCCGCTGATCTTTAATATCAAATTCAGGCTCAATACCTTCACCTTTAATATCAATAACTGATGCAACTCTACGCGGATCATCTGAGTTAAAAGTATTGACTAACTCAGGGGTAACCGTGCATGCTCCCCAACCTTGTCCGTAAGGCGAAAAGTTGGTATTACGCATTCCCATCATTACCAACCAACGGTTCCCATCAAGATTTCCGTTGTAATCCTGCGTATAATTAAATTTCTGTGTGAAAATTGCTTCTTTATGGCCACGGCCCACCCATGTTGATTCGAGCGTGTTATTCTCAGCGTTAGGTGTTGAAGATGCAGCTTCCCAAAGGTTTTTGTATTCTTCAACCAGTCCATAGCCACCATCTTTAATTACATCTTCGAGGCCGTTTAATACATATTCCTTGTTTGCAACTCCTTCGAGATCAGATTTTCCGTAGTAACCAGTATAAAACAAGTAAACACGAGCCAGCATGGCTTTAGCAGCCCACTGCGTTGCTCTGCCGTCGTTTTCAGCAGCCCAACCTTCAGAAGAAGCGGGGTATTTGATATTTTCGGCTGCAAATTTCAGGTCTTCAGCAATCACTTTATACACATCAGACGCAGGTGATTGTGGAATGTTATCAGTAGTAGGTTCAAGTAAAAGCGGTATTTCGTTGAACATACGTACCAAATCAAAATATAAAATGGCTCTTAAAAAACGGGTTTCGCCTTCGATACGTCCACGTGCAGTACTGTCGGACGACCAATCGATTTGATCCATTTTCATCAACAAGGTATTGCAGCGGAATATTCCACCATAGTATTCACCCCATGTGTCGTTGAAGAGATCGTTATTTGAAGGTGCCTGGCTAATATCAAAACGGTCGATGGCCTGGTATTTTCTGTCATCGGTATTGCCGGTAGCTCCAAAACAATCGTCAGACATCACTTCTGACGCTAAATAAAATGAAATCCCCACATTTGAGGTTGTTCGTTGAAATCCATCGTAGCACCCAATTAATGCCATTTCAGCATCATCGATCGTTTTATAGAAATTCTGATCCATAATCGAAGTTTCGGGTTCTACATCAAGGAAGCTGTCAGAGCAAGAGAAAAGTCCCAGGCTTACCGCTCCCAAAATCAAAATATATAGTTTTAACTTATTCATATCTATACAATTTAGCATGATTAAAATTTAATGTTTACACCCAACATGTATGTTTGTGGACGAGGATAATATCCCAGATCAATACCTGAAACCCATCCGCTGGTACCATATCCAATTTCGGGATCCATTCCGTTGTAAGTAGTGAATGTAAATGCATTCTGAACACTAGCATAAACCCGACACTGGCTCAGGTATTTCCAGTTAACAAGTTCTTTAAAGTCGTATCCCAGTGTAATGTTGTTGATGCGCAAATAACTGCCATCATTTAGGTATAAATCAGAAAATTGCCAGTTAACATTTGTTTCGGTAACTCTTGGAATTGTATTCGAGGTACCTTCACCCGTCCAGCGGTTAAGTATTTCACTAGTATAATTGGCCTGTTTGTTTGCGTGGTTACGGTAGGATTGTACAATTTCGTTGCCATAAACTCCGTTGGCATTTACCGAGAAATCGAATCCCCTGTAGGCAAGTGAAACATTAAAACCATAAGTAAAATCGGGTATTCCGCAACCTAAGTCAATTTTGTCTTCGGCATTGATAACACCATTGTTATCCTGATCGACATAACGTACATCGCCGGGCTTAACATCGGCTTGCAATACTCCTTTACCGGCTTCTTTCCAAGCAGCAATCTCGTTTTCATTCTGGAAGATACCATCGGTTTCGTATCCCCAGAAATAACCGATTGGATGCCCGTTTTCGGCACGGTAAAACTCTTCGGAATTATCGTACAGCATATTAGTTAAACCGTGAATAATGCCATCTTCGGTTGGAATATTTCCCACTTCGTTTTTATTATAGGCACCATTCACGCCAACGGTATATGAAACATCGCCAATTTCGTCGTTCCAGCTCAGGGCGAGTTCAATTCCGGTATTTTTCACATCACCACCATTGATATATGGCGCACCGGCACCGGCTGTTGCAAGGATAGGCGCACGTACCAACCAGTCTTTGGTTGTTTTAATGTAGAAATCTCCGTTAACCCCCATATGGCCGTCAAACAAATAAGCATCGATACCCACGTTGCTTTGCTCAGAAGTTTCCCAGCGCAACTCTTCGTTCGACAAACGGCTTGGGTAAGCACCCGGCGTGTTAACCAGCGAAGTTCCGAAAACATAGTTTGCAGCCGGATCATCAGATGAATAACTTGTTGAAGTATTAATTGGTGCTGCATACTGGAAATCGTCGATGTTCTGGTTACCCACACGTCCCCAGCTTAAACGCATCTTTAGGAAAGTAAGCCAGTCAGCATTGTTTTCCATAAAGTCTTCGTTCGTCATAACCCATCCGAATGATGCTGACGGGAAGTATCCCCAGCGGTAACCTGCAGCAAATTTTGAAGAAGCATCGGCACGTAAAGTGGCATTAAACATGTATTTTTCCTGGTAGTTATAAGCTAAACGACCAAAATATGAAAGACGTCTTTGTTTGATAGCCGGCCCACCGCCTACACCTTTTGTTTCGATAACTCCGTTTACTTCGCCATTGTCATCTTTATCAAGTTTGGCTTGTCCGGTTGTATTATCAAGGTAGGCATGTGCAAAATCGTTAAACTGGCTTAAAATATTCCAGTTTGAAGCTGAAAGTCCAACCCCGTCATAAGCGATGGCTTCCATACCACCTAACACGTTAAATTGGTGATCTTCGTTGATGTTGAAGTCGTAACTTGCCGTATTTGTCCAGGTTATTGTTTGCCCCTTACTCATACTCTGATTTACAGAAGTATGATCGTTGTTAAAAGCATACATCGACAATTGATACAAAGGAGAGTAGCTACGATAATCGGAGGAATAATAATTTAACCCGACTAAAGATTTAACACGCAAGTTTTTAATCGGCTCTAATTCGGCATAAAAATTAGCCAGCAAATTCTGAGCATTATTTTTATTCTTTGTATTAATTATCATTTGGCCGTAGGGATTACCATCGCCTTTGTACCAATCGGAATTTGAAGTGTCGTTGTAAGGCACATCGTAAATATTATTATCGCTGAAAACCGGTGCTATTGGCGAAGTTACAAATGCACCACGCATAGTATTGTTATATTGGTTTCCCACAGAAATACCGGTATTCATTTTGTATGTGAAGTTCAAACTTTGCCCAACAGTAAGTTTACCATCGTAAAGCTTGTGTTCTGAATTTAAACGAAACCCATAGCGCTCATAATTCGAAACATCAGGACCGCCAACTATTCCTTCCTGACCGGTATAGTTTAACGACATAGCGTAAACCGATGTTTCACTTCCACCGGACACACTAAGCGAGTAATTTTGAGTAACAGCGTTATCATAAAACATTTGCTTTACCCAATCGGTATCGGCCCCGTTGCTAAAAAGCGAATCGGGAAACATTGAAGCACCCGAGTTGAGTGCTTGCTCGTTCATGATTACCTGATATTCATTCGCGTTAAGCATATCAGTAGTACGGCCAACAATTTGTAAGCCGTAATAACCATCGAAAGTTACATGTGCATTTCCTTTGCTACCCTTTTTGGTGGTAACCAGAACAACACCATTTGCTGCCTGCGAACCATAAATAGCTGCCGATGCAGCATCTTTCAAAATATCAATCGATTCGATATCCGAAGCATTGAGGTTTGTGATATCGCCTTCAACGCCATCGATAATGTATAACGGATCCGAATTACCAACGGTACCAAGTCCCCTGATGGTTACTTTCATATCGGCCCCGGGCTGTCCCGATGTAGAAGAAATACTGATACCGGGAGCTTGTCCTTGCATCGCCTGCAAAGGGTTCGTCGTACTCATTTTCTGAACATTGTCGCCCTTTACCTGTGTTGTGGCACCCGTGCTCAGTTTCTTTTTCTGAACACCATAACCAATAACTACAACTTCTTCCAGGTCGGTTATATCTTCTTCAAGTTCGATAAGAAGATCATTTTCTGTAACATCAACCTCAACACTTTTATAGCCAATAAATGTAACATTTAAAACATCACTCATTGAAGCATTAATAAAGAATTCGCCATCAATGTTTGTTGTTGTTCCGTTTGTTGTTCCTTTAACTACAACCGTAGCACCAATAACAGGTACCTGATCGCTTGCCGACACAACTTTACCTTTTACTTCAACTTGCTGTTCTGCACTTAAAGCAGTAAGCGAGATCGAAGTAAAAAACAAAAACATCATTCCGGATAATAAACCGGTTATGATTCTGAATAGATTCATTCGGAAACAGGTTCCGACTTTTTGTTTAAACTTCATAGATTTTAAGATTAGTTATTATAGTTAACAAATAAAATTATTTGATTCAGCATATATTTAGTCTATTTCTCAACTTTTACTTCGTTGCCATTATAGTTTACAACCTGCGTGGGCTGAGCTTCTAAATTGAAGGCAGCGGCTTTGTCTTTTTCAACAAAATACACTTCAATGTTGCGTTCTTTTATCATGCCATCGAATTTCCCATTGCGTTGTCCAATGGTAAGTACTCCTTTTTCTTGGTTGTAAGCGAAAGGTATTGTAGCAAATTCGCCATTTTCGTAGTCGTAGTTAGTTGCTTCGTCTTCGTAAAGTTCGAACGAGCCGTTGGCACCGGTGTAAACCATCACTTTCAGGGTGCCATCGGTGGCTTGTGTCGTATATTGTATTTGCGGGCCAAAAGGCACAATCGAACCGGCTTTTACATACAATGGCATACGACCTATTGGTGCATTGGCAATAATGCGGTTACCTCCTTCGAAATATTTGCCGGTATAGAAATCGTACCAACCATTGCTAGCCGGCAGATATACTTCGCGATTGCGTTGCTTAAACTCACCAACGGGACAAGCCATAAATGCTTTTCCAAACATAAACTGGTCGTCGATGTTGTTCACTTTCGGGTCGTTGCCAAAGTCCATTACCAAACCACGCTGAATGGTAGCATTTTGATGATAGGCATGTCCTGCCAGTGAATAAATGTAGGGCATCATGCGGTAACGCAAATTGGTGTAGTAAACCATCGATTCGTATTCGGGCGTACCTTCGGGCGCAATGTTCCAGATTTCGCGGTACGGAAACTGACCATGAATGCGAAATATGGGACAGAAAGCGCCAAACTGAAACCAGCGGGTATTTAACTCACGCCATTCGGCTATATGTGCAGGGTCTTGATTTTCGTATCGTTTTTCAACAGCAAAGCCACCTATGTCAGTTGTCCAGTAGGGTATGCCCGATAATCCCATGTTGATACCGGCAGCCCATTGGTCACGTAAGTCGCCCCAGCGCGATACAATATCGCCACTCCAGGTAACTGCCCCGTAACGCTGCTGACCGGCAAAGGCCGAGCGTGTAAGAATATACACACGCTTATCGGGGTCGGTTTCGCGTTGACCTTCGTAAACACCTTTGGCCTGTAACAATGAGTAAGCATTGAAAAATTCTTCGCCGGTGCCAAAATGGTTGGGCGTAAGTGTTGATTTTCTTTCGTCCAGCGAAACATTTGAATGGATATCGGGCTCGGTAGCATCTAACCACCATGCGTCGAAACCTTTGCTGTATAGCTTTTCGTTTAAACCTTCCCAGAAAGCATCGCGCGCATCGGGGTTGTATGGGTCGTAAAATGTCGAAAGGTATCCATCGCCAATCCAGTCGAGGTTGCCTAATTCAACATTTTTGGTAAACAACCATCCTTCTTTTTCGAACCACTTATAATTTTCGGTTCCCACATAAAATTTGGGCCACACCGAAATCATAATGCTGGCATTCATATCGTGCACTTCCTGTGTCATTGCTTCTACATCGGGGAAGCGTTCGAGGTCGAAATCGTGGTCGCCCCATTTATCCTGTGGCCAGTAGTTCCAGTCGAGAACAATATTATCGAGCGGAATTTCGCGTTCGCGGTACTCGCGCACCACTTCAAGCAGCTCATCCTGTGTTTTGTAACGTTCACGGCTTTGCCACAATCCCATGGCCCATTTTGGAACGATAGGTGCTTTGCCGGTAAGTTCGCGGTAACCCGAAATAATTTCATCGGCATTTTCGCCATTAATAAAATAGTAATCGATTTGTCCGCCTGTTTCCGAAGCCAGCGAAAGCTTTTCCTGCTTGTTGCTGTAGTTGGCATCGAGGTAGGTTAAACCCACGTACGACACATCGGCATCGGGACCCCATTCTATTTTGATGTGGTTTTTCTGGCCGGGCTTCATATCAATTTCAAATTTGTTGTACCAGGGATTCCAGCACTGACGCCATTTGTCGAACAGCAATTCACCATCGACCCATAATTTGCTGTATCCGCCGGCCCATAACCTGAATTTGTGTACACCAGCGCGTTGAGGTTCAAAGTAACCTTCCCACACCACTTTACTTCGATGATCCATGTTGTAGCCTTTCGGATAATCGTCCTGCTCGTCAAGCGTGGCATAATTTATTTCATCTTCGATAATTTTTACGAAAACATTATCGCCTTTATCGTAGTAAGTTGCTGTTAGGCCACCCTCTACTCCATCGGCATCGTAAAGTTTAAGTGAGCTTATAGGCTTGTACTCGCGTGGATCGCCAAAGCGGGTTATAGAATAATTATCCCATAGCAGCCCGTATTTTTTATTGGAATAAACAAAAGGAACGACAGCTACAATATTATGCTGAAGCAATTCAACATCGGAACCTTTGTAGTTTACTTCGCCGTTTTGGTGCTGACCCAGCCCGTAAAAAGCTTCGTCGGCCGGCGATTCGAATACTTGTTGGAGCATTGTTTCGGGTAAGGTTTCATCAACGTTTTTACCGTAAAACCGGCCGCCACCTTCGAGTTCTTTCAAAAGCACATTGCCTTGCGAATCGGTAAAATATATTTCGCCGCTTTTCTTGTTTACCCTGGCTGTAATCGAAGCCGTTGAAAGGCTTACGTGGGATTCGGTTTCGTCGGCGGTAAAGTCTGTATGGCCTGGTTTTGCAACGACAACTAAACTCTCTTCTTCGCGAAAATCTTCGTCTGGTTTAGCAATCGTAACCTGTACGACACTTTCGTCATATACCTGCAATCGAACTTTCTCGCCGTTACTGGCAACGGGGACAATAATTCCCGAATCGGTTTCTTCGTACGTATTATTATTACATGAACCTAACACAAACAATGCAATAATTAAAGGCCAAAAATTCTTCATATCTCTATAATTGATTTGTCGGATGTTTGATGACAATTATTCAATTACGAATGTAAGGGGTGAACTGGCAAGTTTAGGGTACAAATTGTTTGCTATGCGTGCACAATTTGTTGATTTGACAAATGATACGTACGAAGAGCTACATGTGGACTCATGTAGCTGCTATTCTGCATGTTAGCAGATATGTTAAAGGGTGTTAAATGTTAAATAGTTGTTATACAACACATTGCTGGGATGATCAAAAAACTGCATTCGCCAAAAAAATCAATTTATTCATAATATAGTTTAAGGTTTTTCAATTTGTCTTTCAATTTCTTCGATTAACCTGTCTTTCTCACTTGGCCGGGGTGCATGTTTCAATACAATATTTCCATTCTTATCTACTAATGTATAATGAGGAATTCCAGTGATATGTAGGTTTGCAGATAAAACATTAAATTGGTCGTCAGTTAAAAGTATATGTTCTCCTGATAATTTATTGTTGGCGATTGTGGATTTCCATGAATTTTCTTTACACCGACTAGCAAGGAAAACAAATGCCACATTTTCATTTTTAAAATAATCTTGAATATCTTTTGAGAAAGGCATTTCTTGCATACACGGCCCGCACCATGGAGCCCAAAAATCGATATAAATCACTTTCCCTTTATATTTTGCAGAAATTGAATCCATCAGGGCTGAGGTAATTGAAGATTTTAAGCTCAGAAGATTTGCTCCTTCTGTATTTAAATTCGACATATACTTTTTCAGCTTATTGTATTCATTATCTATTGTATTGCGAAAGTAGGGATGACTTAAAGCATTTGAATCATATATAGATTCAAATATATCAATGAGCAGTGCCTTAATTAAGAGCATATAATTTTTTGAAAGAAATAATTCCCGGGTAAATCCGCTTGTATTTATTTTTATCATCTCAGTTATAATCGCATAAGCTTTTTCGCGTGGCAAATTCTTTGCTTTAAGAAAAGTGTCTTTAGGTGTTTGAGAAGCATACCCAAAAAATTCGTGTAGAAAGTCAGAATGAGCAAAAGAAAAAAACTTTGTGTCGTTCATGTCATATTCAGCAAGAAATGAAAAATAATCTTCAGGCAGTGTGAAATTGTCTAAATCAATGCTATTATGATCAGGATGAGTCCATCTATATCGCATTAAACTATTAAGCTCTTCATATTTTATAAAATCACGACAATATGCTTTGAAAAGTGGTGTTGTTTTATTCTCTGAAATATAATAGTTGTAATTTTCATTTAATGCCTTATCTCGTTCTTGAACAAATTCAGTATATTCTTTTGCATTCAAATTTTTTTCAGCTTCTTTAGCAGTTGTCCAAAAATATTCTTCAAAAGGCAACTGTCCAAAATACTCATTTATCGCATAATTTGTCATTCCCACTTCATTATCACTAAAATGAACAAATTTAAACAATATGGAAAATATTGAGTCTGCCAGGGGAATAGCCTCATAAGTAGAAAACTGATTGTCAATTTCTACATATAAGCTATCACCCGGTTTTAATGCCAATGGTAAAATATTACCATATAATAAATACAACTCTTGTGAATAAGCAATCGGGAATACGATCTTGAAAAATCCCTTTTCATCTATGACAGCATTGTGCTTTTCATTTAAATCTAAAAGATCATTTCGTATTATCTGGACTGTATTTGGATTTATTTCTTTATTAAAATCGATAATTCTACCAGAAATAATAACATCTTTTTCGATTCCAAAATTAGATTCTTTACTGGAACAAGCTGAAAAATATATTATGATAATATATAAAAGTAAATATTTTGCTACGTTCATATCAGTTATTGTTTAGTTATATGTTTAGTTCAGAGCTAAAATTGTATGTATTGTTCAAAAGAGAAAACAGGGAATATAAATCTATTGTCTCATGTCTAAAATCTAACGATCTATTGTCATAATTACCTGCTAAAAATATCTATTATAATTCATTTAACCAATGTTTTCTTATTAAAAATGCTCAAACGATTATTGCAGCGCTTCAGCCTTTACATATCAAAATTAGTTATCTTTGAATTTCATTGTAAGCAATTAAAACTGATGCTAATGAAGAAAATACTATCAATCCTTATGCTGTGCGTAGTAAGTTCGGCATTGATGGTTTCGTGTATCGAAATTGAAGATGATCCGTTCGACGAATCATTGCTCATCGGAAAATGGCAATCGGGCACTCTTTTTTATAAATACAACTACGATGGAAGCGGTGCTACCTGGGATGAAGGTGACGACGTGATGGAAGACGAAGCCCAGGAGTTTACCTGGACACTTGTTGCAACAGAACTCACTCAAATTCACATTATGGAAATAGGTGAAAATGGAGTACCCAAACGTTATACCGTTACCAAGTTAACCGAAACAACATTGGCGTACGAAGACAGTTTCGGGAAACAATTCTCGTTTAGTAAAGTAACAGCTTCTCCCTAAATTTTTCTGATATGTGGCGGGCATTAAAAATATTTCTCATAACAGTGGCTGCCTTGCTTGCAACTCTTTTACTTGCAGCAAGCATCACACTTTGGTTAGTATTTACGCCCGAAAGGCTTACTCCTATTATCCGCAAACAGGCCGATAAAATGCTCACCTGCCAAAGCCAAATTGGTGAGGTTGAACTCACTTTTTTCAGTACTTTTCCGCAATTTGGATTGAGAATTTCTGATCTCGCGCTAATAAACCCAACACCCGGTGCACAAAACGATACGCTTGTGGCAGCCCGTCAAATAAAGCTTGCTGTCGATATCAATGCCTGGCGAAACGGAAAAGAAATAAGAGTAAACGAAATGAAACTTACAGATGGTTCGATCAATGTGTTTGTCGATTCGTTGGGCAATGCCAACTACAACATTTACACATCAAGCCCCGACACCCTTAACGACGATAACAATGCTGAAACACCACTCATTACCATCGACGGCATCAGTATCAAAAATACAAACATATCCTACATCGACCATGCCGGAAAGCTTTATGCCGACATTCTAAACCTTGATGCTGATATAAGTGTTTCGATGGCCAAAAACATCGTCCGCAGCGATGTACAAATCAACAACAGCCTCGTTTCGTTTGCCTATGCCAACGAAAAATACCTGCAGATTATTCCCGTGCAATTTCACATGTTATCCGATTTCATTTTCGATAAACAGCAATTTCTTATAGATAATCTCGAAGGTATAATTAATAATACAGATTTACAGTTAAGCGGATCAATTGGATACGATTCGCAGAACAATGATACTTCATTCGGACTTTCGTACACCATCAATGTATCACCTCTTGAAAAAGTGCTAGAACTTGTACCGCCTTCACTTCAAATTTATTATGAAGGCATTGAAGCCGATGGAATGCTTACATCTTCAGGAAGTATTATCGGTATCTACAATCAAAACGAAATGCCTTTCGTTGATATGAACATCGGGCTCGAAAACGGAACGCTGGCTTATACCGATGTACCCCTAAAGCTGCACGATGTTTTTGGCGACGTGACTTTCAAATCGGACTTACTTACCGATGCTTTAACCTCGCTGCAAATCAACAGTTTCGAGGCTAAAACACCACAGTCGCAAATCAGCACAAAAGGAACCGTTTCGCAGCTTTTCTCCGATATTCATCTCGACCTGCAAACCAGCGCAAACCTCACCCTCGAAGAATTCAAGCCTTTCGTCCCCGACGATATGAATATGGATATGAAAGGAAAAGCCCGCGGAAAAATCGCATCGATATTTACATTGGTGCAACTCGAAAATTTCGAACTCGAAAAAATGAAGCTGGCAGGCAAACTTACTTTGACCGGTATTGATGCCGTTTATGACAGCATTTCACTCATAAGCAACCATGCAACTATCGATTTTTCTTTGCCCAATCGCAAACCGAAATCGGCAAACACCGGCTTTGCACTTGCACACATTACAAGCAAAAACCTGACATCAAGCAAGCCGGGTAGTTTCCATGCCATGCTCCAAAATACATCCATTAATGTTGAAATGTCGGACGTAAGAGATACCACACGCATCCCCGATGTTCTTTGCTCATTCAACATCGATTCACTATCAGGGACAATGGATACGCTGTCCATCGCACTTTCAAAACCAATTGGCCGGGTATTGCTGGCTCCGGGCACGTTAAATCCCAAAATAATTGACATTATACTGGACTTGAACAGTGCCGGAATAAACGGACGAATGGGACAAAGCTTTGCCAACATTGCAAAAATGAAGCTTAAATCCAACATTGTGTATAACAGCAAATATGAAAATGTATTTCATCAATGGCAACCCGAAGGCTATTTCGACCTTGAAAAAGGTCACATCTCATTTGCCGGCTTAAAATATCCCGTTGAAATACCATCAATAAAACTTGATTTCACCCCCGAGATGTTCAATATTGAAGAAAGCAGCATTATACTCGATAAATCGGATTTTCAACTTTCGGGTACACTAAACAATGTACTTTCGTATTTCCAAAACGATTCGATACTGCGGGGCAATTTCGATTTTGTTTCGAGCACAACGGATATAACACAACTAATGAACCTCACAAGTGGCATTGGGTACGAAGAGGAACAAATCGAAAACACACCTACCGACACAACGTACACAGGTCCTTACATGGTACCAAAAGGCATGGATATTACGCTGAACACACGGGTGCAAAATGCCTCATACGGAGCCGATACGACTACCGATATAAGCGGAACGGTAAGGATTTACAATGGAATTTTACTGCTCGACCAAATGCAACTGGTAGCTCCTGCAGCGCGTATGCAGCTCACGGCCATGTACCGCACCCCACGTAAAAACCATTTGTTTATGGGACTCGACTACCACATGATTGATGTCGAAATTTCGGAATTGTTGAATATGATTCCCGAGTTTGATTCGCTTATGCCCATGTTGCGATCGTTTGGCGGCAAAGGAGAATTTCATATGGCTATTGAAACCTACCTCGACTCAAGCTACAATCTGAAAATGTCAACACTGCGGGGAGCTGCATCTGTTGCCGGGCAGGATCTTGTGCTAATGGACGGAGAAACATTCAGCGAAATTGCCAAAACCCTGCGCTTTACCAAACAAGCCAAAAACCGCGTTGATTCACTTTCGGCTGAATTTACCGTTTTTCGCAATGAAATTGATGTATATCCCTTTCTCATTGTAATGGACAGGTACAAAGCCATTGTTGCCGGTCGCCATAATCTCGACATGAGTTTCGATTACCACATTTCGCTAATCGATAGTCCGCTGCCCATAAAACTTGGTATTGATGTAAAGGGCAAGCTCGACGATATGTCGTACCGGCCGGTACGGCCGCGCTATGCAGAAACCTACAAACCTGCAGCACGCTATGCCGTTGCCAACAAACAACTCGAACTTCGTGAACTTATCAGGGAGTCGCTTAATAAAAAGATTGATTGGTAGTAAAATGTATCATTTGTCAATAAACCCACCCCGATATGTTTCGAATTCATATCGGGGTGTGTTTTGCACTAATCTTCTGGTTATATTTGGTCGGCTAATCATATAAAACCATAAAAATGAAGAGAATTGTTATCTTGTTGGCTTTCGTTTTTTTCAGTGTTCTTATCTCAAAAGGCGAAAGCAATGTACGCGAAAAATTATCGATGGATTATAACTGGAAGTTTGCGTATGGTCATCCATACGATGCCGAAAAGGATTTTAACCACGGTACCAGTTATTTCTCTTATTTTGCCAAGGCTGGTTTTGGCGACGGCCCTGCAGCTCCGGATTTCGACGACCGTGCATGGCGACAGCTCGATATTCCACACGACTTTGCCGTAGAACAACCTTTTTCATCTAACGGAAGCCACAGTCATGGCTATAAAGCCATTGGCCGAAATTTTCCCGATGTAAGTGTGGGTTGGTATCGCAAAACCTTTGATATACCTGCTTCAGACTTAGGACGGCGCATTTCGCTAATTTTCGACGGGGTACACCGCGATTCAAAAGTCTGGATCAACGGTCACTACCTGGGCAACGAAGCCAGCGGTTACAACAGCTTCACCTACGACATTACTGAAATTCTGAATTATGGTGGCTCAAATGTACTCTCAGTAAGAGTTGATGCCACCTACGAAGAGGGTTGGTACTACGAAGGTGCAGGCATTTATCGCCATGTATGGTTAAACAAAACGCAGGCTTTGCACGTAGCTCATAATGGCACATTTATATATTCCGAAGTAAAAGATAATGAAGCAACGGTAAGCATAGAAACTGAAATCAGTAATGAAGCTTTATCGGGTAATGCTTTTACGGTTCAACACCAGTTGCTCGATGCCGAAAACCAGGTTGTTGCCGAATCGGAGATTGAAGAAGGCCGAATCGATTTGCTGGAAACAAAAATGGTAAAACAACAGCTCAAAATAGCCAATCCGAACCTTTGGTCTATCGAAAATCCATACCTGTACAAGATGAAAACTATGGTTTCGAACCCCGATGGTATTAGCGATATTTATTATACAACTACCGGAATACGTACTATAAAATGGGATGCCCAAAAGGGCTTTTTCCTTAACGGGAAACACGTAAAACTGAAAGGCACCAACAACCATCAGGATCATGCAGGTGTGGGAACAGCCATGCCCAACGAGCTACAGTATTTTCGGGTGGCGAAACTAAAAGAGATGGGCAGCAATGCTTACCGCACATCGCACAACCCGCCAACACCTGAGTTATTGGAGGCATGCGACCGCTTAGGAATGTTAGTAATTAACGAAAACCGACTGATGGCAACTGCTCCATTCCAATTGGATTATCTCGACCGGTTAATCAAGCGCGACCGCAACCACCCTTCGGTAATTTTATGGTCATTAGGTAATGAAGAATGGGCCATCGAAGGCAATGTTACCGGCGAGCGCATCATTCAACAATTGCAGGCTCGTGCCAACCAGCTCGACCCTACCCGACCCAAAAATGCAGCCAGCAGTGGCGGTTGGGGCTATGGCGTGTCGAAACACATCGAAGTGATGGGCTTCAATTACCTGGGCAACGGCGACCACGATGCTTATCATGCCAAATTTCCAGATAAACCGTCGGTGGGAACCGAAGAAGGCTCAACAAATACTACACGCGGTATTTACTTCGACAACCCCGAAAAACACCATATTGCCGCTTACGATCGTACCACACAAAACGGACATTTCAAGACTATTGAATACACCTGGCAGTTTTATTCGGCACGCGATTACCTGGCCGGAATGTTTATCTGGACCGGTTTCGATTACCGGGGCGAGCCTACACCTTACGGCTGGCCTTCTATTCATTCTTACTTTGGCATGTACGATGTGTGTGGCTTCCCAAAAGATAATGTGTGGTACTTGAAATCGTGGTGGGACAACGAACCCGTTCTTCACCTGTTTCCACACTGGAACTGGACGGGTAAAGAAGGCGACACCATAAAAGTAGTGGCTTACAGCAATTGCGATGAAGTTGAACTGATCGTAAACAAGAAGAGCGCCGGACGAAAAACAATGGAGCGCAATTCGCACATTGAATGGATGATACCTTACAAAGCCGGGAAGCTTGAAGCAATTGGCTACAAAGATGGTAAAAAGTTTATGACCGAAACAGTTGAAACTACCGGCGAACCGGAAACACTTCAACTCGATGCCCATAAAGCAACGTTTAAAGCCGATGGCGAAGATTTAGCCATCATTTCGGTTTCCTCAACCGATAAAAAAGGACGTACCGTGCCTACAGCAGGCAACTTGGTTGAGTTCACCATAAGCGGTCCGGGCAAAATTATTGGTGTAGGCAACGGCGACAATACCTGCCTTGAGCCCGATAAGTACATCGAAGAAATTACAAATCATGAACTCAGTCTGAAAGCAAAAGTAGTTGACGGAATGGATAGCCCTATCGAAATTGCTCCAGACTCAGATTACAGTAACTGGAAGAGCCATCGGGATATGAAGAATGAGATAAAAAAAGGGGCAGCAACCGTTTATCGCAGCACTTTTGAAGTACCTAAGGATAAGAACAGCATCGAAGTTACATTATTCTACAAATGCATAGGCGATTTGCAAACTCTGTATGTCAACGGCGAACCTATTTCAGAAAAGATAAACAAAGCCGAAGGCGAACAATACACTTTCGGTATTGATGCGTCGAAATTACACCCTGGTGAAAACTATATCGCCATTGTGGCAACACCATATTCGGTAAAAAACAGTTGGGACGAACCCAACACAAATCCCGGAGTTATTCAGATTAAAAAACCTGCTGCAAACTACAAACGCAGCTTGTTTAATGGCTATGCACAAGTAATTGTACAAACGACGAAGGAAGCCGGCGAAATTGTATTAACAGCCAAATCGGAGGGACTGAAAGATGCTGTTTTGAGCATGCAAGCAAGCCAAACGGAGCTAAAACCGGCACTTGAATAAACTTATACAAACCGGTAGCTGTTCATCAACTCATAAACTTATTACTACCTTTGCGTGGTATTCATTATGATGAGCATGGATTGGAATCAACTTTTATCGATAAAACGACTGGGCAAGACCACTTCGGGAAAACTGACACCCGATGCACGAACACAGTTTCAGCGCGATTACGACCGACTGATTTTTTCGTCTCCTTTTCGCCGCCTGCAAAACAAAACACAGGTTTTTCCATTGCCGGGAAGCATCTTTGTGCATAACCGATTAACCCACAGCCTTGAGGTGGCCAGTGTTGGCCGTTCGCTGGGCAACATCATCAGTGTGGAGCTTGAAAAAAAGGGCGAAAATCATCCGCTACTTGGCGAAATAGGCTCAGTGGTAGCTGCTGCCTGTCTGGCACACGATATGGGCAATCCGCCATTTGGACACTCGGGCGAAGATGCCATCAAAGCGTATTTCGAAACCGGCGACGGGCAGACACTTAAAAAAGGATTAAGCGAAGCACAATGGAAAGACCTCGTTCTTTTCGATGGAAACGCAAATGCTTTCAGGGTTTTGAGCCACCAGTTACGCGGTCGTCGGGTAGGTGGTTTTGCTTTAACTTATACTATGCTGGCATCAATTGTTAAATATCCGTATGAATCGGTATTGGCGCCAAAAGCAAAATTCGGCTTTTTTCAGAGCGAAAAAGAAACATTTGCGCATATTGCCGACGAACTGGGTTTGAAACGCATTGGTAGCGAAGGAATAAAATTTGCCCGTCACCCGCTGGTTTACCTGGTTGAAGCAGCCGACGATATTTGCTACCAGATTATGGATGTAGAAGATGCCCACAAACTGAAAATTCTTTCGTATAACGAAACAAAAGAACTTTACCTGAACTTTTATCACCCTGAAATCGATGCATCTACACTTTCGAGCATCGAACAAACATTTACCGAGGTTTCTGACCCGAATGAGCAAATTGCCTACCTAAGGGCCGGCGTTATTAACAAGCTTATTTTCGACTGTGTGCAGGTTTTTATCAACAACTACACCGAAATAATGGATGGAAATTTTAAGGGTTCGTTAATCGACCATATTCCAGAAACATCGCACAACGCCATGCAACATGTGGTTAAAGTTTCGGTACAACGCATTTATTCCGATTCGTCGGTTGTTGAAATTGAGCTGGCCGGTTACAAAGTTATCAGCACCATTACCGACCATTTTGTAAATGCTGTATTAACAAACAATAAATACAACAAGAAATTAATGAGCCTTTTCCCCAGGCAATTTTTAGCCGATTCGGACGATAAATATTCAAAAATACAATCGGTAGTCGATTTTGTATCGGGCATGACCGACGTATATGCACTTGATTTATACCGTAAAATTACCGGCATTAGCATTCCGGGTATCTGATTAAAACTGATGAGATGATGAAGAGAATTGTGTTTTTTGGCATTTTGGCAATGCTCGCCTTTGCAGGCTGTAAAAAAGAAGAACCAGCCCCTAATGAATCACTATTCAAATAACGAAACGTGTAATTTACACAGCTGGTCCGAAAATGGCGACTGGACAGACTGCTGCTATACCAACGACCATGCGCAAGCGCAATGCATGTGGAACAAACCGGCCGAGCTTACTACCTATACCGGTTACGGATATGAAATTGTAGCCTACCGCAGCACCGGAATTACAGCAATCGAAGCTCTTGAGTTATGGCAAAATTCTCCGGCACATAACAACATGATTTTAAGTGCGAACGAATGGGAAAATCCTGGCTGGAAAGCGATTGGCTCTGCTATGGGCGACGGATACTCCATTGTATGGTTTGGCGAACAAGCCGATTCGGAGTAATTTTAGGTAAAACGGGCTGCTGCTCAATTATAAAATATTATTTTTGAACCAATGGAATACATTACCAACTTACATAACTTAGAAGAGTTTCAGGATTTTGACAACCTCGACATTATTGCGAAAGAAGTCGTTGAAGGCTTCATCACCGGTTTGCACCGAAGTCCTTTTCACGGTTTCTCTGTCGAATTCTCTGAACACCGCCAGTATAACGAAGGTGAATCGACACGAAACATCGACTGGAAACTGTATGGCCGTTCCGAACGCCTGTACGTTAAGCAGTTCGAAGAAGAAACAAACCTCCGTTGCCAGTTCGTAATCGACACCTCTTCTTCGATGTTGTTTCCTTATAAAAAAGGCGACAAGGCACAAATGAACAAGTTGGCATTTTCGGTGTATTGCACAGCAGCGATTATGTACATGCTGCGCCGCCAACGCGATGCATCGGGCTTAACCCTTTTTTCCGACAAAATTGACTTCCATGCCGATCCGAGACTCTCATCAGTGCATCTCGATTTGCTCTACAGCGAGCTAAGCAAGCTCCTTAAGCCCGACAAGGCTGCTTTAAAAAAAGGCACCAATGCCGTTGAAGTTCTGCATCTTGTGGCCGAAAATATCCATAAACGTTCGCTGGTGGTTATTTTCTCTGACATGATTGAATCGGCCAACCCCAACGAAATTTACCAGGCTCTGCAACACCTGCGTTACAACAAACACGAAGTAGTGCTTTTTCACGTAACCGACAAGCAACACGAGGCTGAGCTAAGCTACTCGAACCGTCCGCACCGTTTTATCGACCTCGAAACCGGCGAGCAAATTAAGCTAAAGCCCCAGGAGGTAAAACGCGAATATGCACGCGTGATGAAAGAAACTACCGACGATTTGAAACTACGCTGTGCCCAGTACCACATCGATGTAATCGAAGCTGACATCAACGATAATTTCAGGCATGTACTGCAATCGTATATGATTAAAAGGGGAAAACTGGGGTAACTAATTCAGCTCACCCACTTTTATTGAAAGTTGCTTCTTAAACCGAATGCCGGTTTCGGTTGTCAACGTTACATCAATTACAAATTCCGATTCAATTTTACTGGTTCTTACAGTTGTTTTAAGTACTCCATTTTCTCCAAATATTGCATTAGGCATCCACAAAAGGGTGGTTTGATACGGCCATGTTTCGCTGGTGAAGTTATCATAGCTGAATGTAGAAGCTGTATTCTCCGTTTCTTTATCTGTTTTGTCAATACTTTTAGCTCCAAATGTATTTATTTCGATAATGCCCACACTATTTAACCCGGTGTAACGCTGTATGTCGATGGGGCTGGTGCTTATATTTATAGATGAAACATTGGCTGGCGATAGTTGACTCAGCACATCTATGCCGGTACCGGCTTTTTGTCCGTCGATTACAATTAAAGCGCCTTGCTGAAAATTAAGCGAGTTTTGTGACCCGAAAAACACAATCTGGTTATTCACAATATCAAAAGGCTTCATCATTTTTATAACTTCGAGAATTGATGAACCCGACTTCAACATCCTTTCTGCCGGCGATGGTTGTGTCGGTCGTTTATTTTTGGTTTCGGTTCCAATGCTTGCCAGTAATCCTTTGTTTTGTTCGTTATACTCATAAGTATCGGGATGATACAACACACTCCGCTGAAAAAGTTTTTTCAGATATATATCTTCAATGGCTTCGTTAAATCCCGGTTCAAAAACTATCGAATGCTCTTTTTTCCCGTTGTCGGTCACTGCTTTTATTACCATTTCGTCTGAGCGTGAAACACCCCCGAAAGTAAAGCGGCCGCTTGAATCGGTTTGCACCGTATAAGGCGACGGATACTGCGGATGCTTCAGTATCACATTGGCATTAGGTACCGGTTCTCCTTCTTTGTTAAGTACAGTACCCCCAATTCCTTTTTCGCTACTTTTTGCTTTTTCAATTCCATTAAATATTTTTTGGTATGAAAAATACGGGAACTCGTTTCCAATAAGTTCAATGTTAGTAACATATTGTGTAAGCACATTTTGGGGAGGGTAATCGAACAACGGAAATTTCAGAAAATCAAAATCCTTTTTTTGTGCTTTGTCAATTATATTTTGTTTATCAACTACTTTTATATCAACGTAATACTCTTCGCCAGGTAAATTAGTGGTATCAATTTTTACGGTAAGGTCGAATTCACTGATCGCTAATGGAGTGCCATTCGAAACAGTTATGTCGATATTATCTGCCGGAACTGATAATCCGTTATAAATCAATCGTTCAGATATTATTCCATTTTCAGGTGAATACACCAGAAAACTGATAATGCCGCGGGGCAGCGATTGAGCCGCAAGCTGGAAACTGTTTTTTGAATCGGCAATAAAACTGTTATCCAATACCACTGTTCCTCGTTGAACCGCCATTAATATTAATTCGTTTTCAATGATGCTACCGTTTGACAACACATCAATACGAATGTGTTCTTCATCAGATTTTACAAGATGAATAGCACTGGTGTTAATTTGAGGCCGGGGCAATGTTATTTGCTGTCCTTTTCCGTATGCCGATTCAATTTTAAGATGATAGGTATTTTGAGCTGAAGGCATAAGACTGATAAGCCCCATGTTGTTTTTCAGCAGTTTAGCCAGCCCGGTTTGGTGTCCGGTTTGGTCGTAAATGCTGCCTTCAACTTCAACCGGTAATCCGTAAGTATCGAAGGCGCGGTAAACAATTCGCTGTTGGAGATTTGATATAATATTGCTGCCTTCGGGATAAAAATGCATGCTTATTTTATCGGCAGTTGTTGGCACACGTACTTTGGTTGAAAAACTTCCACGTCCAATTGTTTCAACAACAAAGTAAAGCCCACGGTTGATTTCGTTAGGAATTTGATATGTGAAAACGGTGTTCTGTTCTGTTTCAACCCGTTGTTTGTCGGTGAATATTTCCTTATTGCCATCGAACAAAGTAATAGAAATACGTTCCTTGCGCGATGAGTTTGTTACGGGTTTAACATTTACCGAAAGGTTTACTTTTTCACCCGGCTTATGTAGTTTTTTACTGAGCTGGGCTCCAATAACAAAATCGTTTCGTTCGAGCCGGTTTATAAAAATAGGTTTTAGTGCCGATAAGGCTGATCCGTTCATGCTTAATGCCTCGGATGTGTAAGCTAACAAATAGGCATTCCCTTCAGGTGTCCATGATGGAATGGTAAGACTGCCTTGAGAATTGTTATCAGAACCGGTTACCAGTTTTTGGTCAATTACAACTTCACCCTGGTCGGTTTTAAGCATAACAATAAGCACTTGATTATCGGCTAATGATTCAGTTAAGATATTGTGCAATGATATTTTGTACCATATTTTTTCTCCTGGTGCATAAATATCTTTATCAGTTAGTAAAAGTGTTTTAATATGTTGATGCTCATGTTTATAATTTTCGAGTCGGGCAAACATCGAATCAACAGGAGTTTGAGCGGCAGGTTTTATGTAGCTTAACAGGATTAATATAAGTACGGGTATTATTGCTTTCATTCGTTGAAATTTTATTTTTTTAATAGGTATATGTAACCACAAGGTTTTGTTCGTTGAAATTTTTCAATGCATTTGTAAGATCTTCTTCGGGTTCAACTACATTATATTTATCCCAAAACGAAGGGTCGTATGTCGAAATTTTATCGGTAAATATTTCGTGTCGTCTAAATATTTCATGTCGCGAAATTTTTTCATAATTTCCTTTTTCAATGCCAGTTGTCAATATTTCTGAAGTACTTTTAAACTTCGTTTTTTCACGGGTTTCACGGTTGTTAATCTGAATATCAAAAAAACTTCTAGCGGATTGAAGATACCATTTTCCGTCCAGATATTTATATTGAACAACATATTCAAGTTTTTCGGGTATCACTCTAACGTGTTGCGGCTTTTTCTGGATTAAGGTGTGACGTGCTTCGCGCAAACCTTGCCGGGTGTAATTAAACTCAACCCTTGAAATACCCCAGGTTTCAACATCAAAATAAAGTGTACCCTCAAAAAGTATGTCGCGCAAACTGTAAACAGGTGAAAAACTCACAACGGCAGTTTTGCGATTATTAACCAGCATTGTACTTTCGTATTTATAATTGTAAAGATGACGGTTTTCTGCTTTCATAAAACTTTCGTTGTTTTTAACCACATCAAGCTTTGTTATGTAGTACGGGCCACCCATTAGGGTGAACCTGATATCGCTCACGGGAGATATTCCGGTACCCTTTCTGCCTTTTATAAATTTCACCAAATCGTCGCGAAAATCAGATTTATACGGAGCTTTCATAATTTTCAGAACGGCTTCCGATATATTTGTATATTTATCGTTTTCGGTTGTTAGCTCGCGGTAAAAAGCCGAAAACAGGGTATATTCTGATTCGTAATTATCGTCAAAATTTTTATCAAACCCAGCAAATATTTTTTCAGGCTCGTACCTTACAATATCGATGGTTTTCAGATTATAAGTGCGTGGTTTCAAATAAACAGTTACCGTCGCTAATTGGGCTTGCGCCATGGGCAAATATTCAATTTGGTAACCCATGCACGAGAAGGCCAGCGTATCGTTAACCAGGCTATCGGGAATAAGAACCGAAAATCGTCCGTTGTTATTAGACATTGTACCCAAAGCTTTTCCAACAATGGTTATGTTGCAGTAAGGTACCGGTAATTCCCTTTCTTCTTCTACAATTTTTCCACTTATCGTTATGTATTTGTTCGTTTTACTTTCAGGTGGTTGTTTTTGTGTAGGATAAAAAATTACCTGGGTATTTACCGATCGGATGGCCATAATTTCATCGGGTATTAATCCGTTTAGCACATAATAGAGTGGCATATTTTCAATGTTGATGCTTACCCTTTTGTTTGCTTTCAGTAGTTCCGGATTGTATGAAAAATGAATATTATACCTTGCACTTAAGGTGTCGAGTAAATCGGCTTTGGTAATAGAATCGGCTTTTATAGAAACATAATGCATTAAAATTTCTTCGCCGGCATACGAACCCGATGCCGTGAAACATAAAACGAAGAAAATTGAAATGAAATGTTTTCTCATATTATTTCTTTCAGCCTGAATTCGGTTTTAAACTCTTCACCGTTTCGCAAAAGGGTCAGCCTGATTTTTTTGTTATCCTTTTGCCTCAATTCCAGGTTAATATCGTTTAGTGTCAAGCTATTATGATTCATAAAATTAATCCTTAGTATCTGGTCATTTTCCCTAACACCTGCTTCCCATGCAGGCGATTCTTCAATTACATTGCTTACGGTAAAAACAGGTACACCCGGTACAGGGTTAATAACTTCGAGCCCGCTCATATTGTAATTGAACTTGTTTTTAAAGTTGCTGTTCGGGTCGAGAATGAGGCGGTTGTTATAGTAATCGATGGTAACTGTAAATCTGCGCAAAATTTCGCCGCCAAGCGTTCCGTTTCGTTTTTCCGATTTGATTATCTGGTTAATAAAATGAGATTGCGGATACGATGCAATGGGGCTCGAAATGGGTTTACCACCGAGCCACAAAGAACTTAGCCTGCCTTTGTGTCCGTACAAATCGCCTCCCAAACCTGCACCAAGATAGGTAAATAGATTTTTTTCGGGCAACACAATCGACGAATCGGTTTCGGTTATAAGCCAAAGGGCATCGCTTGCACCTGTATCAACCAGTAACTTCACAGGTACTATCTCGCCGTTGTCCTGTACTATTTCGGACTGTATTATAGGTTTGTTGCGTACCATTTTTATGGGTAGCACAATATCGTTTCGCCGTGGTTTATATTTGAAAAACTGTGGTTTAGTAAGTTCAATTTTTTCACGCTGGTAATCAATTTCAACAATGTAATGCCTAAAAAGGTCAAACCCGACTAAGCCATGAACAGGCATTCCCAATATTTGTGATATCTGAAACGACTCGTCGAGTATTACATTTAGTTTAACATGACGTGCTGTAAGTCCGGGCAGGGTAATGGTGTTGTCTCCAGATTGGTATGCCTGTATATCGTTTTCGCTTCCAAGTCCATTTATTTTTACAGGATGCAAATAATTAAGGTCAAGTTCTTCAACAAGGGTTAGTTCTGTAATAATTGGTTCCTTTACCCCGGTATCGAGAATAAAATTCATGGTATCGGAATTGTTAATACTAATCGGTATGATTATCAGGTTGCTGATCAGTTTAAAATCAATAATTTTTGTTTTTGTTTTTGTGTTATCGAACAAAAAACCGGTATTTGATTTGCTGTACATCTCTTTAAAATCAATACTCTTCGACATTGGCACATAATCGCGTACAACCAAAAGGTTGTTTTCTATTTCAAAAATTAGAAAATAATCTTCCATCAGTTTGTCCAACACTTCGCGCACCGATTTATTCGAAATGCTTAGATTAATCCGCTTGCCTTTTATCAGTTTCGAATTGTAGTCGTAATCGAGGTTAAACTGTTCGCATATTTTTTCGATTACCGATTCAAGTGGTTCGTTTTCAACATAAAGTGAAATGTTTTGATCGAGCACGTTTGATGGTTGCTGTGCTACTGCACCCGGCAACAACGCAAAGATTAACAGTGCTTTTAAAGTTGTAATAAATAATGTTTTTTTCATCATCCTTCCCCCTCATTATTTTATATTCTTAATCAAATAAACATCGTCTTCAATTTGCTCAATTTCAAGGTTTAGTGTTATACCAATCACATCAAAAATATAGTCGGCATCTTGTTGGTTAAAAGTGGCTGTTAGCAGCAAAGTTGTATCAACATCATCTTCAATTTTTACATTGATATTATGAGCTTTTTCAAGTACCGGTAATATTTTGCCGAGGTTTGTTGCATTGAATTCAATCTGACGGGTAACCCATGCTATATCGTTTTTGTTAAAGGTACTGTGTATAGCCATTTTATTGGTTTTACGCTCAAATATTCCTTTTTCACCTTGTTTAAGTTGAATTACGGAATTGTTTTTCGACTTAAACTCAACTACGCCGCTACTTACAGCAACTTCTATATTTGTTGCCCCGGGATATGCATTAACGTTAAAAGAGGTTCCCAGTACATTTACTTCGGCTGCATCGGTAACAACCATAAACGGACGTTCTGCATCAGGTAACACATCGAAATAAGCCTCACCAGTAAGTTGAATTTCTCGTTTATCGTTATTGAATTTCTTGCTATAAGTAATGGTCGAACCATGGTTGAGCGTTACTTTCGAACCATCGCTAAGCACATAAACCGGGCGACTGTTATCGTTATTTGCAGTTGTGTAGGTTATTTGATTTTGCGAAGTTAAAAAGTACCAAAACAGAACTGGCACAACCAGCAATACTGCTATCGCTGCTGCATACTTCATAGTTATATGAGATACAGACAAGCGGCGCGTGCTTGTTTTGTAATTGTGCTTTTCCTGTAGTTTATCCCATGCTTTTTGGGCATCGAACCTACGCATTTTTGCCACATCAGATAAATTGTTGAATAAGTCAACCGTTTCTCCCCATTCTTTGTGGTTCGTTTTATATTGTTCGATTACCCTTAGTTCCTCATCATCGAGATCTTCGCCCGACAGGTAGCCTGCTATAATATTCCAATTTTCCTGCTTCACTTTTCTTGCTTTTACTTATAACGACAATTTACGAGTGTAATACCCTTAAGATTTCAATATCAGAATGAGTCCGATAATCATTTTTTTTATATCGCCCAGTTTAACTCGAAGTTCTTTAAGGGCTAAACCCATTTGGGTTTCAACTGTTTTAACCGAAATATTTAGTCTTTCGGCTATCTCCCGATATTTTAAATCATACTCACGGCTAAGAACAAATATTTCTCGTCTTTTAGGTGGTAATTCATCAATACATTGATTGATACGATTAACCAATGCATAATCGTATATAACATTATCATTTTCAGAAGTTACCATATCCCGAAGTGATTCTTTACGATGTTGGTCAACAACTTTATAATGTTTAATCTGATTTAAACATAGGTTGCGTACCGAACGGAAAAAATAATTTTTAACTGAAGTATTGATATTTACCGATGATTTTGAATCCCACATTTTTGCAAAAAAACCCTGAACTATATCTTCTGCCTCATCAAAATCGTTCACATATTTATATGCATAGTAACAAAGTTGAGCATAAAAGCGCTTGAAAAGAATTTCGAAGCTTTTCCTGTTGCCCTTTAAAAACTGACTAAAAAGTTGCTCGTTTTTATCCATTCGGTTTTGTTGAATTATTGTACAAAATACAAAATATTAGGCAATTAAAAACAAAGACACCTTTACGATAGATTTGCCCTTAATCTCATTTCACTTTAAAAAAAATCATGCATATGTCATCAAAACGTCTTACATTTGACATTTGACTTATTTTTTTGAAATCATAACATGAAACGAACTCGCAACATTCTAATTTCAGCAATAATTTTTTTAACATTATTGGCAATAATTGCCGGCAAAATTTACACCAAAAACATATATAAGAATGTTGCCGAAGGGATAGAAAATGAATTAAAATCAATTGCCGAACTTAAAGCAAACAACTTATTTGAATGGTATTCCGATGAACTGAATGATGTGGATTATATTTCTCAGAGTACTACACTCATACAAGGTATTTCGCAATTCCTTAAAGTCAAAAACACAGAGAATGAAAACTATCTTTCTGAGCATTTATCAGATCTTGCAATACAACATAGTTACTCGAACATTGTTTTGTTTGATACTAATTCTCAAATCGTATGGTCACTGAAAAATTATACCATAAGCCAAACGATCGACTCTATTATCAACACAACGATCGCTTCAAAACAGAAACAAGCCCTGAGTTTTCAAAAAAGCCACGATCAGAAACAACTTTTTTCAATTGATTTCTCAGCTCCCATACTCAATGCCAACAAACAAGTTATTGGTGCATTTTTATATTCAATAGATCCTGAAACTACATTTTTTCCTGCATTTACTAACTGGCCCGGAGCCGGAGTTAGTGGCGAAGTGCTTTTGTTTAAAAAAGCAGGAGACAGCATCATTTTTATTAATAATTATTCTCAAAACGAAAACAATTATTTTTCATTTAGCCTGCCTTTAAGTCATAATGAATTTGTCTCTGTTCAGGGCACAACAGGTGGACAAAATATAGTTTATGGGAAAGACTATTATGGAAACAACGTTATATCATATGTAAAAGATGTAGCAGATACTGACTGGTTTGTATTGGTAAAAATCGACGAAGATGAAGTATTTTCATCACTTAAAGCCAAGGCCGTATTCTTCTATCTTGTTTTACTCTTTTTTATTCTTCTCATAATATTTGTTTTCGCATACTATTATCGAACATCACAAAGCAAACTATATCAAAAATTATTTCTTGCAAACGAAGTGTATAAAACAACACTTTATAGTATTGGTGATGCTGTTATCACTACAGATACCGAAGGAAAAGTAAAGAATTTAAATTCTGTTGCCGAAAGACTTACCGGTTGGAATGAACTCGATGCGATAAACAAACCAGTTGAAGATGTTTTCAGAATTATAAACGAAGAAACACGCGAAAAAATTGAAAGTCCGTTTAAAAAAGTGATAGAAGATGGGGTGGTTGTTGGCTTGGCCAATCACACTTTACTTATATCAAAAGACAATATTTTACGACCAATAGCCGATAGCGGTGCACCTATTTTCGATAGCAACGGAAAATTATCGGGCGTAGTTGTTGTATTCAGAGATCAATCATTAGAGCACGAACAAGAAAAGAAAATTGATGAACATCGTCGTCAAATGCAAACTTTACTTTCGAATTTACCAGGTATGGCTTATCGCTGCCAACCCGATTCTAAATGGACCATGAAATTTGTAAGTAATGGCTGTTTGTTACTTACCGGATATTGGAGTAAAGATTTAATAAACAACAATATAATAAGCTATAATTCATTGATATTACCCCAGTACCGCGAAAAAGTATATCAAACTATTGACGATGCTATAAAAAACAATAAAAGTTTTGAGCTGGAATACGAAATCAAAACAAAAAGCGGTGACAAAAAATGGGTATGGGAAAAAGGCAGAGCCATTTATAACGACCACGGTAAAGTGTATGCTCTTGAAGGTTTTATAAATGATATAACCGAAAGAATAAAAATTGAACACGAACTTGAAGACAGCCGGGTTTTATTTAAGAATTTAGCCACCAATGCAAGTGTAGGTATTTTTAAAACCGATGTTGAAGGAAAAACTGTTTTTGTAAACTCAAAATGGTGCGAACTGGCCGGATGCTCCGAAAGCGAAGCCCTGGGCTTGCAGTGGCTAAACAGGATCCACCCCGACGATAGAGATACTGTACATAAAAACTGGTTGAAAATTATTAACAGTAAAGAAAATTACGCTACTGAATACCGGTTTTTACATGAAAATAACAAAATTATATGGGTACAGGGACAAGTATCTCCTGAATTTGATGCCAACCAAAACCTGATAGGTTTTATTGGCACTGTCACCGATATAACCAAACGAATATTGGCCGAACAAACCCTCACCTACAACAACAACTTGCTTCATACCATTATAGAAAATATACCCGATACCATTTATATGAAGGATGCCCAGGGGCGTAAAATTATTGCCAACCATAATGATGTACTTGTATGTGGTGCGGAATCATTTGATGAAATTAAAGGAAAGACCGACTTTGAAATGTTTCCAAAAGAATTTGCTGAAAAATATTGGGCTGATGATCAGCTTGTAATAAAAGAAGGTAAATCAATTATTAACCAAAAAGAACACGTGGTAACCAAAAAAGGAAAGGAAGAATGGTTACAAACATCGAAAATACCTTTAAAAAATGAACACGGCGAAATAATCGGTCTTGTTGGCCTTGGACATAATGTAACCAACCAAATGGAAGCCGAAAAAGAACGCAGCAAACTTTCTACTGCTATAGAACAAACACCGCTTAATATTATTATAACAAACATTGAAGGTGTTATAGAATATGTAAATCATAATTTTGTTATTACTACCGGATTCAATATGGAAGAGGTTGTTGGGAATAAACCAAATATTCTAAAATCGGGTACACATACTAAAGAACTTTACAACGAAATGTGGAGTATGTTAAAACGCGGGTACGACTGGCGGGGTGAACTTGAAAATAAAAAGAAAAACGGTGAACTTTATTGGGTAAATGTAATTATCTCTCCGGTTAAAAATCAGCTTGGCGAAACAATCAATTATGTTGCTGTAGAAGAAGATATTACCTATAAAAAAGAATTGATCGAAGAATTAGTTGATGCTAAAAATAAAGCTGAAGAAAGCGATAAACTGAAAACATCCTTCCTGGCTAATATGAGTCACGAAATTCGTACTCCGCTAAATTCAATTCTCGGATTCACCGATTTGCTAAAAGAAACTGAAACACTTTCAATTGAAGACAGGAAGCAATTTTCATCAATTATTGAGAAAAGTGCCGAAAGCCTGCTGCAAATCATCAACGACATAATCGACATTTCAAGTCTCGAAACCAATCAACTGAGCATCCACCTGTCAACTTTCAGCCTCAATAATATTATTCGTGCTTTATATCGCGAATATGCCGATCTTGCAAGTACATCGCCACACAATATTGATATACGAGTGTTAACGCTAGATGTTCAACTAGATATTACAACCGATAGAAACAGGTTAAACCAAATTTTTGTTAACCTGCTTAATAATGCTCTTAAATTTACACCCGAAGGCTATATCGAATTTGGTGTTACCGGGTACGATAATAACTATATTTATTTTAAAGTAGAAGATACAGGAATAGGCATTGAAGAAACACACAAGGAAGCCATTTTCGACCGTTTCAGACAGGTTGAAAGCAGCTCTACACGTAAATTTGGAGGAAACGGTCTGGGCTTATCTATCGTTAAAAACCTAGTAGGTGTAATGGGCGGAGAAATTACTCTAAAATCGGAAGTAGGTAAAGGCTCATGTTTTAGCTTTTATCTGCCTAAAGCAAAGCAATAAAATCAGATTTGCTACTTTTGTGCTAAATATACAAATGATGAGCACTACTTCTGAGTTTTACATGCAACGATGCATTGATCTAGCCCGGCAGGGCGAAGGTCGTGTAGCACCTAACCCGATGGTGGGTTGTGTAATTGTACAACAGGATAAAATAATAGGCGAGGGATTTCATCAAAACTACGGCGAGCATCATGCCGAGGTAAATGCAATAAATTCTGTGCAAAACAGCAGTTCGCTTACGCAATCAACTTTGTATGTTAACCTCGAACCCTGTGTTCACTACGGTAAAACACCACCCTGCTCCGATCTTATCATTAAAAAGAAAATCCCACGAGTAGTAATTGGAACTACCGATCCTTTTGCTAAAGTTGCGGGTAAAGGCATCGAAAAAATGAAGAAAGCCGGCATCGATGTTACTGTTGGTGTATGTATCGACGAATGCCTTGAGCTTAATCGCCGGTTTTTCACTTTCCACGAGAAAAAACGGCCGTACATCATTTTGAAATGGGCACAAACTGCCGACGGATTTGTTGATGCCGACCGCCATTCTGCTCAATTGGGTCAGCCCACATGGATAACCAACGAAATGGCGCGCATAGCCGTACACAGACAAAGAGCTACCGAAAATGCAATTTTTATCGGAACAGAAACGGCACTAAAAGACAATCCATCGCTCACGCTACGCGATTGGGCCGGAAAGCAGCCTTTACGCATTGTTTCCGATTATTATCATCGCTTACCTGCCAACCTTACCATATTCGACGGCACAGAAGCATCGGCCTACGTTTCGCATCATTCGTACCCAGATAAACGACAGGCAAAGCATATAAAAGTCGAAAAACCCGGCAAAGTAATCGACGAGATGCTACATTATTTATATGGGCACGATGTGCTTTCGGTAATTATTGAGGGAGGAACAAAAATGCTACAAAGTTTTATAAACCTCAATTTGTGGGACGAAGCCCATGTTTATACCGGACAAGTTTGCTTCCATTCAGGTATAAAAGCACCTGTTATTAACTATTCACCCAAAAAGTTTGACCAATTTTATAATAGTAATTTAAAGGTATTTCTTAATCAAAACTCAATTTAATTAGTACGATTGAAATAACGTTGAATTATTTTCACTTTGTTTTTACCAATTTCTTTCTCTAATTCTTCATCCGAAGTATTTTTAATAGCCTCAAGCGATTTATATTTTTGAAGTAATACTTCCTTCGTTTTGGTACCTATTCCACGTATTTTATCGAGTTCAGAAACAGTCATCAATTTATCTCTCTTGCTACGGTGGTGGGTTATTCCAAACCGGTGCGCTTCATCTCGTAATTTTTGAATTAATTTCAGAGTTTCAGAGTTTTTATCGATATACAAGGGCACCGGATCGCCGGGATAAAATATTTCTTCGAGACGCTTTGCTATACCAATTATTGGCAATTTACTTCTCAATTCAAGTTTCTCAAGTGCCTTTAAAGCCGCACCCAATTGTCCCTTTCCACCATCAACAATCACCAAGTTTGGTAATTTTTCTCCTTCATCTAATAAGCGTTTATAACGCCGGTAAACTACCTCTTCCATCGAAGCATAATCATCTGATCCGGTTACTGTTTTTATATTGTAGTGACGGTAATCGCGTTTCGATGGCCGTGCATTTTTGAATACAACACATGCTGCTACCGGATTGGTTCCTTGCAGATTACTATTATCAAAACATTCAATATGAAAAGGTATTTCGTATAAACGTAAATCTTTTTGTGCTGTTTTTAGAATTCGCTCTGCTGGTGTCTCATGTTTTTTTAGTGCGCTATTCTTTTTCTTGTCGAGTATAAAATAGGTAACGTTTTTTTTTGAAAGTTCAAGCAATTTCTTTTTATCGCCCCGCTGTGGTACGGTATATTTTACATCTTCGAGCACAAAAGAAGGTTTGAAAGGAACAATTAATTCACTTGCATTGCTGTAAATTTTTTGACGTATTTCAGTTATTCCACTCATTAATAAATCTTCATCCGATTCATCAACCTTCGATTTAATTTCGAGCGTAAAAGAATGAATCACTCCCCCATTTACAATTTTCAAGAAATTTATGTACGAAATATTATCTTCTTTTTTGTACGAATAAACATCAATATTTTTAATGGTCGGACTAACAACAGTTGATTTTGCCTGATATTTCTGAAGCACATCGAGTCGATCTTTTACATTCTGTGCTTGTTCGAAATCGAGGTCAGCAGCATACTTTTGCATTTGTTCTTTCAAATGTGTCACTACACCACCAATATTTCCTTTTAAAATATGTCTTATTTCACCAATCGATTCATTATAGTCACTTTCTGTTTGATGATTTTCGCAAGGTCCTAAACAATTACCTATATGATATTGAAGACAAACCTTAAACTTTCCACGTGAAACATTTTCTTCTGTAAGCACATAATTGCAGGTTCTTAGCTTGTATGTGTTTTTAAATAAGTCGATTAGCGTACGAACAAGTAACATCGAAGTGAATGGACCGAAGTATTGAGAGCCATCCTTTACTACCCTACGGGTATAGAAAACACACGGAAAACGTTCATTTTTAATACAAATCCAGGGAAAGGTTTTGTCGTCCTTAAGCTGAATATTATACCGAGGCTGATACTTTTTTATAAAGTTATTTTCAAGAATTAGTGCATCTTGTTCGGTTTCAACAACAATATATTTTATGTCGCTAATGTTGCGAACTAGTAAAATGGTTTTTCGATGATCGTGATTTTTATTGAAGTAAGAGGACACTCTTTTTTTCAAACGCTTAGCTTTGCCGATATAAATAATTGTACCCATTTTATCGAAAAACTGATAAATACCTGGCTCATCAGGTAAAGTTGTAACAATATTTTTTAGCTTTTCTGCTGTATCCATATTAAAACTGAAGATTCGTAAATTCGAATTTGTTTACATCAAACAATCCTTTGTCTCCAAGTTTAAGTTCTGGTATAACCAACAACGACATAAACGATAAAGTCATAAAAGGAGCATGTAATGTACTTCCTGCCTGTTTAACCTTATCGGTAATTTTCTCGTATTGACGTGCAACTTCATCACATGGCTTGTCCGACATTAAACCTGCAACTGGTAAAGGCAATTCATATACAGAATTGTTGTTAACATACACCATTCCTCCTTGCATGTTTTGGACTTCTGTTATTGCTTTTGCTATATCTATATCACTTACACCAACCGCCACTATATTATGAGAATCGTGGGCAACAGTGGTTGCTATTGCTCCATTTTTAATATTAAAACCACGTATAAATCCAATTGCAGGTTTTGCTTTCTCATAGCGATTCAACACAACAATTTTAAGAATATCACTTTCTGTATCTGATACAATATTGCTCATTTCTAAACTTAACGGCATATCAAAAGTATGCGTAAGTAAACTATTTTCTACTATATCAATTACCCGATAGTTCTTGGATTTCTGTTCAACTTGTAAGTCACTTTCTGAAATTTGGTTAATGAAAAAACGGTTTATCAATTGTGATTTAACTGAAAAGAATTCTTTCAATTCAGAATCATCACATACTGTTTTTCCATCAATTACGGTAAGCTCGATATTGAAGTCATTTAAATTATCAACAACTATAAAGTCAGCCGAATCGTTAATTTGTAGCAATCCAATATCAAATGAGAAATGTTTTCGGGCATTAAGTGTTGCTGCTTTAAGAATGTCGAAAATATTAAAACCTTTATTGAGTAAAAATTTAACCATTTCGTTTATATAGCCATTAACCAAATCATCGGGGTGACAATCATCTGTACAAAGCATTACTGAATCGGGATAATCTTTTATCAATGGATACAACACTTTAAAATCGTTTGAAGCACTGGATTTACGCAGCATTATCTTAAATCCGAGTTTAATTTTTTCAACGGCTTCATCTATATTGGTGCATTCGTGATCGGTGCTAACACCCGAATTATAGTATTTTTCAAGAGCTTTTCCCCTCAACAAAGGTGCATGCCCATCAATAACTTTATTGTATTTTTTTGCAATCGATAACTTCTTGTGAACTTCGATATCGCCAGCTAACAATCCTGGAAAATTCATCATTTCTGAAAGATGCGTACAAACATTATTTCGAAATAAATATTCTATATCTGTTGATGAAATTACAGCTCCTGATGTTTCAAATGGTGTTGCGGGTACACATGATGGGGCTCCAAAAAACAGTTTCATTGGTGTGTTTTTCGAATTATCAACCATAAATTTAACACCATCAACGCCACAAACATTAGCAATTTCATGGGGGTCGGTTATTGCAGCTACTACCCCATGTTTTAAGGCAAATTCTGAATAGCGTACAGGTAAGCACATCGAACTTTCGATATGTACATGAGCATCAACCAAGCCGGGCAAAATATATTTATCACTTTGAACCGTTAAATCTTCAGTAACGGATACTATCTTATCAGTGTATTCAATTCGTCCCTTAATAATTTTATGTCCTACTACATCAACTATATTACCTTCGATTTTTTTCATAACTAAAAATATTAATTTCAAAATAGAGAGATCAAAACATTTAAAAGATACATCAAAAAAGGATAAACAAAAAAGTTCCACGTGGAACTAGCGTCCCAATAAAACTAATAATACATTTATATCCGATGGTGAAACTCCGGGTATTCTGCTTGCTTGTCCTATAGTTTTGGGGTTAATCTTTGAAAGTTTCTGGCGTGCTTCTGTTGATATAGTATGTATCGAATCGTAGTCAAACTTATTTTCTAAAACAATATCATTTAAACGTTGAAACTTATCGGCTATTAACCTTTCACGATCTATATAACCAGAATATTTAATTTGAATTTCCACCGATTCTATTATTTCATTTACCCTATCTGTAATGGCTTCAACTTTTAATTTTAGCTCAGGTACTTCTTCAATAATATCGTTTAGAATTACCTGGGGTCTGCTAATAATATCAATAAGTTTTACACCTTGTTTTAATTGCGATGAATGAACACGTTTGAGATAGTTATTTATCTCATCAGGCTTAATGCTAAAATTTGTAATGAATTTTAGTAATTCATCACGAATTATTAATTTCGATTTAAGTAGATCAATGCGCCTTTTATCAGCCAAGCCAATTTCGAAAGCTTTAGGCGTTAATCTTTCATCGGCATTATCCTGACGGAGTAAAATACGATATTCAGCGCGTGAAGTAAACATTCTATATGGTTCATCAACACCCTTAATAACCAAATCGTCAATTAAAACACCTATGTAGGCTTCGTCACGTTGAAGTATAAAATCATCTTTTTGATCGCACCGATTATGGGCATTTATACCTGCAATCAGTCCTTGTGCGCCAGCTTCTTCATATCCTGTTGTACCGTTAATTTGGCCAGCAAAATATAGGTTTTTTATCAATTTTGTTTCTAGTGTATGGTTCAATTGAGTTGGATCGAAGTAATCATATTCAATTGCATATCCGGGTCTAAATATTTTGACATTTTCAAATCCTTCAATTTTTCGTAAAGCTTTTAACTGAACATCCCATGGTAATGATGAAGAAAATCCATTCAAATAATATTCTATAGTATCTTCACCTTCGGGTTCGAGAAATAAATGATGTGAATCTTTTTCTGAAAAAGTTATCAGTTTCGTTTCGATGCTCGGACAATATCTTGGACCAATACTTTTTATGGTTCCGTCGAACATAGGCGACTTATTAAAGCCTGTTTGCAATATGTTGTGCGTTTCGCTATTGGTGTAGGCCATATAACAAGGCAGTTGCTTTAGTTTTATGCGATTCTCAGGAAGATAAGAAAATTTTGAATAGATTTCATCCCCCTTTTGCTCTGTTAACTTACTGTATTCCACTGTTCTTCCGTCAATTCTAACTGGGGTGCCCGTTTTCATGCGACCAACCTTAAAACCTAAATATAACAGTTGTTCACTAATATGTTTGGATTCAGGTTCAGAAATTCTTCCTCCTTTTTGTTTATGTTGACCAATGTGCATTAACCCGTTCAAAAATGTTCCGTTTGTTAAAATAACACATGTAGAAGAAATATGTATATCAAGGTCGGTCTTAACACCAACTACTTTATTATTATTAAACAAAATATTTGTAACCATTCCTTGCCAAAAATCGATATTTTTATTTTTTTCAAGATAACTGCGCCATATTGCAGAAAATTGCATTCTGTCGCATTGAGCTCGTGGACTCCACATAGCAGGACCTTTAGATTTATTAAGCATTCTGAATTGAATTGTTGATTCATCAGATATAATACCTGCGTAGCCACCCATCGCATCAATTTCACGTAATATTTGACCTTTAGCGATTCCTCCCATTGCCGGATTACAACTCATTTGAGCTATTTTGTTCATATCCATTGTTATGAGCAGAACTTTTGAACCCAAATTTGCTGAAGCCATAGCAGCTTCGCAACCTGCATGGCCGGCACCAACAACAATTACATCGTAATTTAAATTCATTTTAAATAGTAAATTTTAGAATGCAAAAGTATGAAATAATAGTGATTTACAAAGATAAGAGTTTCAATGCTTCATCTTCATGTTTGGTCATTTCTACTTGTTGATCGTCTGTTTGATCATCGTATCCAAGTAAATGAAGAATACCATGGATGATTACCCTGTGTAATTCATTTTCAAAAGCTGTATCGAATCTTTTTGTATTTGATAATACAGTATCGGTACTAATAAAAATATCGCCTGAAATGAGCTTATTTTCGTTGTAGTTGAAAGTAATAATATCGGTAAAGTAATCGTGATTGAGAAATTGCTTATTTATATGCAGAATATATTCATCTGAACAAAAAATAAAAGTAATATCACTCACTGAAAAGCATTTTCTTTTAATAATAGCTGAAATCCATTTAGTAACTATTTTGATGGAGATATCAGGGAAATTAGTATCCTCGTTAAAAAATTCTATCATTCTATTTATTAAAAAGCATTTTTACTTTTCTTCCTTTGTCATCAAAAATAACTTTATCTGAATATTGTTTCATAATGAAAATTCCTCTTCCCGATTCTTTATATAGATTATTGGAATCTATCGGACTTTTTAAAATTGTATAATCAAAACCATCACCCTGATCTTTTACTATAAAGCAATAATATTCAGATTCATCATTAAAGCTAATTTGAACCAATTTTTTTGAATCTTCTTTATTTCCATGTATAATAGCATTATTAACGGCTTCGTTTACTGCTAAATAAATTTTACAATAAACTTTTCGCGAAAATTTTAATTCTTTAAATAAAGAATTGAGAAAATATTCGACATCGCAAATATTGTTAATCTCAGAATTTATATTAATGCGCCGCTCCATTAATGCTATCTAATTGATTTACATATTCTTGGTATTTGTTTTGATAATATCCTTTTAAAATTAATTTTTTTCTTAATAATTGCTCGTTAAATTTAATATTACTTGAGCTATTATCAAAGTATTTTGCAGATTCACTTATTCGTTGTTCTTTAGACGTTTCTGAACGTCGTTTTTCTTCAAGATCTCTTTCGTTTTGCGAATTCTCAGCTTCAAGAAGGCGGGTCATAATCTCCTGCTGACGATTTAGCGTATTCTGCGATATATTATTACGCAGTATATCCTCTCTAACTTTATTAAGTAATTCATCAGCTTGCTTTAAAGTTTCGTGTGCATCGCTACCAACATTACCCTGATTCATCATTTTTTGAAGCGTGCTACGCATTTTTTCTTGCTGAGATAATGCTTTACCCATTTCTCCTTCCATCTTTTGACTCCCCTCACCTTGTTTCATCATTTGCATCATTTTTTCTAGTTGTTGCTGCATGCTTTTTTGCATTTCTTTTAGTGAATTTCCCATGCTGCTTGGATTGGGATTATTACCTGGTTTCTGACAATTTTGATTTCCGGGTTTAGAATTTGCCAACTGTTGCTGTATGTTTTTAATAACTTCGGATAAAAATAAAGCAAGATTATTTGCAGATGTAAGTACAATCTGCTGTTTAGTTTTGGCACTGCTTATTCTATCTTCGTTAAAATCCCTGTCTATTTGTTTAAAAGAAGTTTCAATAGCGACAATTTCTTTATTTACAGCAGAATTTATTTGTGGTTGTCGGAGAGCTAAAGCATATAACGAATCTCTGATTACTTTGAAATCAGAAAACAGCTTCTTTTGCTGATTCATTATCTGATGATCGAAATTATTATTCAAAGGGATACTTATTATATCTTCCTGGCTGAAACTAAAAGTAACAGTATTATCTAAAATTTGAATCAAATTTTCAAGGCTTTCACTGGCTTGTTTCATAAAAGCCGCATCCATCATTTGCTGCATCATTTCAGCCAGATTTTGCATATTCTGACTATTCTGCTGCATTGATTCCTGACTTTTCTTTTTGTTGTTATTTTTTTGATTTTCAAGCGATTTTTCAAATTCATCCTGAATTTGATCAAATTCTTTTTGAAAATCCATCAAATTGACCGGATCTTTTAATTCATCATTAATATCATTTACCTTTTTATATTCTTTTTCCAGATTACCTAAACTTTCTTTTTCTTTTTGCTGATCATCTACTAAATCGGATGGATTCTCACCATCTTCAATTTTTTTAGATAATTCTTTTTGCTTTTGAATATGCTTTTGTAAATCACCCATTATCATGTCAAGCTTTTGTTCCATTTGCATTTTCTTGAGCATCTCTAGGTTTCTGTCGAGTTGTTCAGTTAAATCATCTAGCGAAATATCCATTTCATCTTTTATTTCATTCATTCTATTCTTATCAAAATCTTCCATCATTTTATTAAACTCATCCAATAGTTTTTTGAGTTCTTCGTTCATGACCTCATCTAACAACTTTTGAATTTGTTCCTGCTTTTTAATAATTTCTTGATCCTGATCAGAAAATGAACTCATATAATTACTTAGTTCATCGTTACGTTCTCTGATTTCATTTATGGCATTTTCAAGCTTATCCTTTTTAGAAATAATATTTTTAACAACCTCTTTACGCTCCCAGTCCGACATATCTGATTCAAACATTTTCCTTTGAAGTTCGTTTATATCATTTTTTAACTGGTTGGTTAAATTTAAACTTTCATTTACTACATTCTCAATGTCCTCGTATTCAGAATCTTGTTTATTCATCAAATCCTTTGTGTCGGGAAAAACAAAAGTAAAATATTCACTAACCGATGATTTAGGGCCATTAATATGATCGTTATCCAATATTCTAAAATAATAATTGACTGTTTTTGAAACACTAGTATAAGGTATGAAATTATAACCATAAAAAAAGGTTTGTTGATTTGAATTTGGTTGAATACTTAACTCATAAACAGAGTCAATTTCATTATTAATTTCGGTAACAAATTCAAGTCGGCTAAAACCATAATCATCATCAATTAATCCTTTAAAATATACACTGCTAAAATCTATACTATCGAGCATTTGGTTAACAGATATTGTTGGATATTCGTCTTTTATAGTTTCAATTTTTATTGTAAGTATATTATCAAGCAAGTAAAATTCATTTTTTAAAGAAATATTTAACTTAGTTGATTGATTGGCTGTTAATTGATAAGAATTATCATTATTAATTACATCAATTGTATTAGCTCTTTCAATAATAATAGAATCCGTATCTATAGAATTAAAATCAAAAGTACAATTTGAACCATCGGGTACAACAATTTCAGTCAAGTTAGTATGAGTTTCGTTGTCCATACCCGTATAACGAGGCTTTTGAATTTGAATATCAAATGAAATTAATATTGGTTTTGGATTAACTTTCAATATATATTCATCTGATTTATAATTATTTATAGATACTCTAAACGGTAAAGAATTATTAACATTAGTAAATAAATATGAAAAAAATTCAGTAGAATCATTTTTCATTACAAAAGCATTGTTACCATATTCTATGTTTACACTTTCGTAAGGGGTATTAGTAATTACTTTAACTCTAACCCTAATGTTTTCTCCTTTACCAATTAATAATGATTCATTTAAAATTTCAAAATCGAATGGAGATGGTTTTGTATAACTTTGATTATAATTAATCAATCGTTGAGATGAAGATTTAATATAATTTGGAGTAAAAATCGTTAATATAGTAATCAATAAAAGAAAAAATAAAATTACAAAACTGAACTTCAAATTCTTTTTTATGGAGATGGCTTCCGTAAAATTGAATCCTTTTAAAGAGGCAATTTTTTGATTTAAACTTGCAACTACCAATTCATGTGAATAGTTCTCATTTTCTAATCCACTCTTATTTAGTTCAATTGCATTCCATAAATGATCTTTTATTTCAGGAAAATGACTTACTATAATCGAATTCATTTTCTTTTCAGAAATAGTAGTGAAAATGCCTGCAATACCTACTATTGGCTTACCTAAATAATAAACAAAAGAAATCAGCAATAAAATAAGATATACCAATAACAGAACTTTTTTATGATTTATTGGTAAATAAATGATATACTCGATAGTAATAGCACTTAACGATAAAATTAACAACAAAATTAAAAAGAATATTACTCCCTTCAATATTTGATCGAGATAATATTTTCTTGTAAATTTTAACAACTTCTGCTCAATAACTGAAAATTCAGTTCCCATTCTTTTATTTTTTTAAATTTATGAAGGCTAAACTAAACTGCCTTAAAAACAACAAAATTAACAACCTAAAGTTATTACTTTTTATATTTGGTTGAAAAAATGTTTAAAACCTGTTAAATAAAAGGGAATAAATTTTGAAAAATAAATTTTTTCATGTGAAAAATTATTATATATATTTAAAAATATTTAACTTTTAAGTTGAAAAACACATTTTATATACACAATTTATGAGGCTTGAATGAACATGTTAACCTGTCAAAATTTAAAAATTATCTTTATCAACAGGTGTTGAAAAAAATATTTATAAATTTGGTTTACATATATTTATATTACCTTTGCAAACGTTTTTGTTGTTAATAGAAGTGTGCATAACGTAAGGATAAAAAATAACGAACAGTTATCAACACAATTAACAGCATATCATCATTACCATTACTTTTAAATTTTATAAAAATAAAAAATATATATTTGCAATGCAGATTTGTTAATTAGTGAGAGGAAGAAGTTAGGCTATGAAAGAAAACTTGTCGATTTTATTGGTTGAAGATAATATTCTCAACCAACGTATAACAACTTTTAGTTTAAAGAAATTCAACCACGAAGTTGATATTGCGAATAATGGCTTAGAGGCAGTTAACAAGTATCGAGATAAAAAATACGATGTTATTTTGATGGATATTATGATGCCTGTAATGGATGGTCTGGAAGCTACTTTCCAAATTCGTAAATATGAAAAAGAAGCCGGTGAAGAAAGACATACACCTGTAATAGCTATTACAGCCAATACATTAGATAACGACAGGGATAAGTGTATTGCAACCGGTATGGATGAATATATGGCTAAGCCATTTGATATGAATAGATTAAATGAGATTTTTAAAGAATTAAATATTCTCGCGTAAAGATCATTTCTTTAACCATTATTCTATACTTTTGCAGTAATGGAAGATTTGATCGACTTAAGAGGTAATTCATTTCCTGAAAGCGATAATGAACTGGATAAAAAACTAAGGCCGTTGTCTTTTTCTGATTTTAGTGGTCAGAAAAAAATAATTGAGAACCTTGGCATTTTTGTGCAGGCAGCAAAACAGCGCGGCGAAGCACTTGACCACGTTCTACTTCATGGCCCTCCCGGATTAGGAAAAACAACTCTTTCAAATATAATAGCCAACGAGTTAGGAGTAAATTTAAAAGTTACTTCGGGACCGGTGTTGGATAAACCCGTCGATTTGGCAGGACTGCTTACAAATCTTGAAAGACATGATGTACTTTTTATCGACGAGATACATCGTTTAAGCCCCGTAGTTGAAGAATACCTGTATTCTGCTATGGAGGACTACAAAATAGACATAATGCTCGATAAAGGGCCTTCAGCCCGCTCTATTCAAATCGAGCTCGAACCTTTTACTCTTATTGGTGCCACCACACGTTCAGGTTTATTAACAAGTCCGCTAAGGGCTCGTTTCGGAATAAATTCACATCTCGAGTATTACGATGCAGAAACTTTAAATACCATTATCAAACGATCCGCAGGAATCATCAATGTTGATATTGATGAAAAGGCTGCAAATGAAATTTCACGCCGCAGTAGAGGAACTCCGCGAATTTTGAATGCATTGTTGCGTAGGGTACGCGATTTTGCACAGGTTAAAGGAAATGGCAATATCGATATCGAAATAACAAAATATGCCCTTGATGCGCTTAATATCGACCAGCATGGATTGGACGAAATGGATAATAAAATTCTTTTAACTATTATCGATAAATTTAAAGGCGGTCCCGTTGGCTTAACTACTATTTCTACTGCCGTAGGTGAAGATGCAGGTACTATAGAAGAAGTATATGAACCTTTTTTGATAAAAGAAGGATTTATTAAAAGAACTCCAAGAGGTCGCGAAGCCACTATGCTGGCATATACCCACCTTGGCTGCACAAAGATTGATGATGAGAGTTTGAAGTTGTTTTGATTTTAAATTTACTAATACTCTAGCTGTTTCGGAATCCATTCTTATTTAAACCGTACTTTAAACAAATACGGCCACCATTTACCGGTTACATAAAAAAGATCTTCGTTTTTATCGTAGGCTATGCCGTTAAATACATCAATGTGCGATCGAAGAGTGGTAGGTAGCAAGCCACTCATATCGATAAAAGCCAATACTTTTCCATTATCTGCATCAATTTTGGCAATGGTTTGTGTAGTCCATATGTTGGCATAAATAACACCGTCAACATATTCGAGTTCGTTTAAGTTGTTCACAAACCCACCGGGATGAGTAACGTATAATGTTTTCTCTACTTTGTAATTGTTTGGATTAATAAAAAATAACTGAGAACTTCCATCACTCATTATCAAATAATTACCATCGTTTGTTAATCCCCAGCCTTCTTTGTTTGAATAAGAAAATTCATCAATTTTTTCGAGGGTTTCAACATTGTAAACAAAGCCTTTTTGGGCTTTATAGGTTAACTGGTACAATTTGCCGTTTAGTATGCTTATACCTTCTCCAAAATATTGATTTTCATTATTATATTCATTGTACAAATTCCCGTTAGCAGGGTTGTAAACAAAAATTCCCGATTCACCATAATTCCCGGTTCCTTCGTATATTTTACCATTGTATATTTCCAGTCCTTGTGTATAATACGATTCGTTATGGGGCAACCTATCTATAATTTTGTAACTTATTTTTTCAGGTTTTATATCTGATAATATATTTACATATACAGAATTGATTCCTGTTTTGTTATTTTCGTTTGTAGCTACCGTTTTTATAATATGTTTGCCCGGTAAATAATTTTTTGAACTGATGTTTACTGAAAAGGAAGCATCGCTTGAAGTTTCGATAAGCTCATTGTTTAAATACAATTCAATTTTTTCTATTTTTGGTTTAGTTACGCGCGACGAAATATTTATTGTGAAATCATTTCCTGAACTTATTATGTTGTTTGAATGGCTAATCTGTATATTTGTAACCGGTTTACGATTCGAATTTGATTTGGAACTGCATCCTGCAATTCCAATTAAAAAGAGTATAATTATTGGAAAGTACTTCATTTCATTAATCTGTTAAATTCAATTTTATAGATTTGAAAACAAAATTAATAAACTAATTGTCAAATTTTGAAAGCACTTAAAAAATTAACCGGAGAAACAGCAATTTATGGAGTTCCAAGCATTATTGGCAGATTTCTGAACTGGTGGCTAAACCCGTTGTGGACCTATATTTTTTTAGAGCAGGCCAATCTTGGAGTAATTACGAACATTTATGCGTATGTTGCTTTCTTGTTCGTGATATTAACTTACGGAATGGAAACCGGGTTTTTCAGGTTTTCGTCCAAAGAAAAAGACGCTACTAAAGTTTTTTCAACATCATTTATTTCACTTGCTTTTTCTTCGTTATTGTTTCTAATTGTTGTATTGAGCTGGACATCCGACATTGCCTCAGCCATTCAGCTTGATGGATTTGAAACCTACATCAAAATAATGGGGATAACAATTGCTTTTGATGTGCTATCAACCCTTCCGTTTGCACGTCTGAGGCTTCAACACAAACCGCTTAAATTTGCTGTAATTAAGTTCGTTAACATTGGCATAAACATTGGATTTAACGTGTTTTTCCTGGTTATTCTTCCCTACTTTGCCGAAATATTTCCACGTGGAATATTCGATAAATTGTACGACCCCGAATTTGGTATTGGATATGTTTTTTTAGCCAACATGATCGCTACTTTGGTTACTTTCGTGATGCTCATTCCCCACATGAAGTTGGCTTTGAAATTTGATGTTTTGTTATGGAAAAAGATGCTTTCGTATTCGTTTCCGATACTTATTGTGGGTATAACGGGCATGATTAATCAGAATATTGATAAAATATTGTTGCCCCGGTTGTTGCCCGAAGAAGCAGAACCCTTAAAGCAACTGGGTATTTACGGGGCTTCGTTTAAAATGGCGGTGGTGCTGAATATGTTTATACAGGCTTTCCGATTCGCATTCGAACCATTCTTTTTCAGCCAAAAAAACGACGACAACGATAAAACCATGTACGTGATTGTGATGAAGTATTTTGCCATATTTGGTTTCATGATTTTTCTTGGACTTTCTTCGTTTATCGACTTATTTAAATTTATTATAGCACCACCTTATCGCGAAGGCATAACTATAGTGCCTATTGTGCTTATGGCCAATCTTTTTATGGGTATTTATTTTACACTATCGTTGTGGTACAAGCTAAGCGATAAAACACGTTATGGCGCTTATATGGGCATAATGGGCTCGGTTATTACCGTATTGATAAATATTATGCTGATACCGTATATTGGATATTATGCTTCGGCATGGGCCATATTGGCATGTTTTGTTAGTATGGTGGTGGTGTCGTATTTTCTAGGACGAAAGCATTACCCCATTAAATACGACGTTAAAAACTTCTTATTCTATTTATTTGTTTCAGTAGTATTATTTTTGTTGTATTGGAATGTTCGAACAGAAACAAATCCACATTTCTGGTTATCAATTCTTATTAATATTTTATTTTTGGCAATTATTGTGATAAAAGAAAAAAAAGATTTTTACAGGTTGATTATAAAAGACTAATTCATAGTAAAATGAACAAATTGAAAATTGCCCTGGCATCGGATCATGCCGGTTACGAGCGAAAACAAGTGGTTATAAAACACTTGAAAGGTTTAGGAATAGAAATAAAAGATTTTGGTGCCTTTTCGGCCGAAAGTACAGATTATGCAGATTGGGCACACCCGATGGCGTCGGCTGTTGAAAATGAAGAATTTGATTTTGGAATTTCACTTTGTGGCAGCGGAAACGGAATAAACATGACGGTTAATAAGCACCAGGGAATTCGTTCGGCTTTGAGCTGGACACCCGAAATTGCTGTGCTGGGAAGAAAGCATAATGATGCAAACATACTTGCCTTGCCAGCTCGTTTTGTAACTGACCAACAAGCCATTGAGATTGTAGATGCGTTTTTGAATTCAGATTTTGAAGGTGGCCGTCACGAACAAAGAATTAAAAAAATACCATTAAGTACGAAATAAAATATTAATTTTAAGGCATGTAACTAAACGTACTAAATAAATACCCAACGCCTAAAATTTGAGCTTATGCTTTCAAACACCTGTAAATATGCCATTCGGGCTTTAATTTACCTCGCCAATTACTCAAAAGATGAAAAAAAAATTGGCATTAAAAAAATATCTGAAGACCTGAAAATACCATCGCCCTTTCTTGGTAAAATTCTTCAAAGTATGGCACGCGAAAGAATGCTTAGTTCAACGAAGGGGCCAAATGGTGGCTTTTCGCTTGGTCGCGATGCCGAAGATATTTCACTTTACGACATTGTTGTTCATGTTGATGGTGATAAATATTTCAACAACTGCATAATCAGGCTCGAACCTTGTACCTGCTTTACAGAAGAAATATCAACATGTCCGGTTCACCGCAGGTTTAGCCAGATTCGCGACGATTTAATCCGTTTTTATAAAGACACTTCGTTGGCAGATATTATCGATGATTTTGAAATTTCGGGTGAATCTATTGAATTCTGAAAACAAACTTCTCAAGAGGTTTTTGCCTTACAAAATAATGATAAAATAGCACTGCGATTGCTGCTCCGGCTGTATCGGCAATTGCATCGTCAATAGAGCCGGTACGACCGCTAGTGAGATTGTTTTGTAATATTTCGAAAAGAATGCCCGTAAATACCGAAGTAAAAAAACTGAACAGGTAACTTCTGATGTAATTTTGCTGACTCAAATAAATCGGAACCAGTATTACAACCAGAGTGAAAAACATTCCAAAGTGTACAACTTTATCGAAATGCTGAAATAATTTAAGTTTTGGTAGTGCGTTTGGCGGAGTTAAAAGTGCGTATATCAATAGTGCAATCCAAATTATCAGGTATAGATATTTTATGTTTTTCTGCATGAAATTGTTTTTTGCAAATATCTGTATTTTAATATTGTATTTTTGTGTCTTTAATTTTTAATTCTCAAAAAATATGGCCGGAATTTATTTTCATATTCCTTTTTGCAAAAGCCGTTGTACTTATTGCGATTTTTATAAAACAACTAATATCGATAAAATTCAGGCTTTGGTTGATGCTTTTAAAAAGGAATTGAAACTACGCAACAATTATCTTAATGAACGAACTATCCGCACCATTTATTTTGGAGGTGGTACCCCTTCGTTGCTTTCGGCTGAGCAACTTTCGGAATTATTACACGAATGTAGAAAATTGTACCGGGTTTCGGATAGTGCTGAAATAACACTTGAGGCTAATCCCGACGACCTTGATATCAAGTATTTAGAGCAAATAAAGAATGCGGGCATTAATCGTTTAAGTATTGGTATTCAGACGTTTTCAGCTTCAGGACTGAAATTAATGAATCGCCGGCACGACAAACAACAGGCAGAAGATGCCGTTAAAATTGCTCAAAATACAGGATATAATAACATTAGCGTTGATTTAATTTATGGTTTTCCACAAATGACCAACGAGCAGTGGCAAATAAATCTCGATAAAGTTTTTGATTTAAATGTTCAGCACCTTTCGGCTTATCATCTTACTTATCATCCCGGCACATCGTTGTGGAATCGACTTAAAAAAGGCACTATCCGTGAAATTGACGAACAACAAAGTGTTGAGCAATTTGAAATATTGATAAACAAGGCCGAAAAAAATGGATTTGTTCAGTATGAGGTATCAAATTTTGCCTTACCAGGTTTTTATTCCAATCACAATTCCTCGTATTGGAAGCAGACCGAGTACCTTGGATTAGGGCCTTCAGCACATTCTTTTAATATTCAGAACCGGCAATGGAATATTTCAAACCTTGACGTTTATTTGGCATCAATAACAGGCAGAAAAGTATCTTGCGAAACTGAAATTCTATCAGTAAATGATAAGTTCAACGATTATATAATTACTTCATTACGTACTATTTGGGGCATTAGTTTGAGTTATGTCGAAACAGAATTTGGCCTCAATTATCTCGAAAAGATGCTTAAAAATGCAGAAAGTTACGTTAATTCAGGGCAGGTAAATATTGAAAATGATTCGCTTGCTCTTACAAAAAAGGGTATTTTTATTTCCGATAAGATTATGTCGGATTTAGTTGTGTAAAAAGTAGTTAAAATGGAAAACATAGAATTTGAATTAGAAACCGAATATATTGAGTTGATAAAACTGCTTAAAGTTTTACAAATTGCCGAAAGTGGTGGTCAGGCAAAACTTTTTGTCGATAATGGTGAGGTTTTGCTTAATGAAGAACCCGAGCAACGTAAACGCGCAAAATTGCGAAAAGGAGATGTTGTTGAGATATTTAATGTACAGATAAAAATAGTGTAAAAAAAGCCGGAAATAGGGAATTTCCGGCTGAAGTCAAGCTTGTGCGCTTGGGGTGTGTGGTTGGAAAAGAGAAAATTAAACTGGTTTTGATTAAGCATTACAAATGTACGGTAGTTAGCAGGTAAAAGTCAAGTTTTTCTTGAATTTTTTTAACTGGACTTGATAAAAAGAATTATTTTAGTTTTTTGCAGTCATTAAAACCGCTCTTAATCAGATGTTTGATCTTCTTCTTGTCGTTTTTAATATGTAACTGATTTTTACAATCGTACATGTTAATTAACGGATATTTGTCGATAATGCTTTCAAAAAGTTCTTCAATAGATGGCGCTTTTTCTAGTTTCACATAATCGCTGTAAGTGTACGAGGTAAAAGCTACGTTTGGAGAAATACCTCTGTTGTCAAGCAAATAGCCATTTGCAAGTTGAGTAGGAGTTAAAAGTTCGTTATTTGTTATCAAATCTGACGGGCCGGGATAGGAAACAATAGCTGTTTTGCCGGCATTTAAAATTACCGGCACATTTTGAGTGTAATCGACCCTTGTTTTGTAAATAATAAATGGCTCGTTCGACATAGTTTGCTGATTTGAAGCCTTTTGGTTTGCACACGAAAATGAGGCAAACAACAATACGATTGCTATATATTTTTTCATATTCGTCTCAGTTATAAAGAATAAAGTTAAGCAATTACCTTAATGATAGAACCAAGTTACTCACTTTTTTCAATTGAGGCATCCTTAACGGCTTTGTCAAAAGCATCGAAAATATTTTCATTTCCAACAAGTTTTGTAATACCGTTCTTGTCTAAATCGTTTTTTACATCACTATTTACACCCGACAGTTTTATGGAAATGCCGGCATCGCATAAATATTTGATTGCTGATTTAAAATTCTGAATTCCGGTTGAGTCTATAAACGGTACATGCCGCATTCTGATTATCAGAATTTTTGAAGCATAACCTACTGATTTAATTACCTGTGCATATTCCTTTGCTGAAGCAAAAAAAAGAGGTCCGCTAATTTCGTACACCGAAACATCTTTGGGTAAAATTGAATAATCTTCAAGCACATCGGTATCCAATTCTTTTGTAATGCCTTTTTCACTTACATCGGCCATGCGTTTCATAAACAGAATGGCCGAAAGTACTACACCAACTTCAATTGCAATTGTAAGGTCAACCAGTACAGTCAGGAAAAAAGTAGATAATAATACCAGTTTATCAAACCATGAGTTTTTGAGAATGGAAGCAAACGAACGCCATTCACTCATGTTATAAGCCACAACAATCAATATTCCGGCAAGGCACGACATGGGAATCAGTTTTGCCCATTTCCCGAAAAACAGCATGATAAGCAGCAATGTAATGGCGTGTGTAATGCCTGAAATGGGTGTCCGGCCTCCGTTTTTAACGTTGGTAGCTGTACGTGCAATAGCACCTGTTGCCGGTATTCCGCCGAAAAAAGGTGTTACTATGTTGGCTATTCCCTGGGCAATAAGTTCGGTATTCGAACGATGATTACCGCTTATCATTCCATCTGATACAACTGCCGAAAGCAGCGATTCGATACTGCCAAGCAATGCAATGGTAAGGGCCGGTGCAAGATAGTTTTTTAATTCGGAAAGCTCAATGCCCGGAATCGTAATACTTATTCGGCCTGGTATTTCACCAAAGAATGATTCGATAGTCGTAACCGGTATGTCGAAAAGTTGTACAATGAGTGTCATTGCTACAATAGCAATAAACGAACCGGGTATTTTTTTGGTTACTTTTTTAGCAAAAATTACAACCAACACAGTTACCGTAGTAATGATAACAGCAGCCGGACTGATGCTGCCAATGTTATCGAAATAGGCCGACCATTTCATGAGAAATTCAGAAGGTACTTTACTAATTTCAAGTCCAAGGGCATCTTTTATTTGTGTAGAAAAAATAACAAGTGCAATGCCACTTGTAAAACCTACGACCAATGGGTTAGGAATAAATTTAAGTAAGGCACCCAGTTTAAGTACGCCAAAGAGAATCATGAATATGCCGGCCATTATGGTTGATATAATAAGGCCATCGATTCCGTATTGCTCAACAATGCCATACACGATTACAATGAAAGCGCCTGTAGGGCCGCCAATTTGCACACGACTGCCACCAAGTGCCGATATTAAAAAGCCGGCAACAACTGCGGTTATTAGTCCTTTTTCGGGCGAAACACCCGATGCAACAGCAAATGCAATAGCCAGGGGTAATGCAACGATTCCCACAACAATACCAGCCATAACATCGGTAGTAAACTGCTTTTTGCTCAACCCCGATTTTAGGATTGAGAAAAGCTTTGGCTTGAAAATTTGAGCCATGTATAAAAAGTTTTAAAAAGAATTATAGTGCAGGCGCAACAGGAATGTTCCGGTTGTGGAGCTGTAATAATGGAGTGCAAAAATAATTCATAAAATGTGTTTTACAACACAAAAATCGATCTTTTATAAATAAAATGCATCAACCAGCTCCTGAAATGCTTTGGTGTAAACATGCCGGGTTTCGTCTTCAATGGTTAATTCATTTTCGCTTATAGATGTTGCTTCGAAAGCAAAAGCCATTATAATTCTTTTAACAGGCTTGAAAGGATTAGACCTGACCCGGGTAATGCGATATGGGAGCAGCCTTAATAATGCAGCTTCACTACGAAATTGTTTTTCACTTTCGACCGGCAAAACCACACAGAAACGGCCTTCGGGTTTTAGCAGCTTCGAAGCTGCTAAAACTAATTCTTTAAATGTGAGTTTACTTGTATGTCGGGCAAGCGTTTTTGATTGTTGCTGCGATGGCAACGAATTATTGAAAAAAGGCGGGTTACAAACAATCAGGTCGTATTTTGCAATGCTTGTAGTTGCAAAATCCTGTGCGCTGATTTGCTTCAGGTGAAGCCGCTTTTTCCAGGGCGAATTTTCAAAGTTGAATGACGTATCGGTTACAGCGCCTGTTTCAATGTCGATAGCATCAATTTGGGCTGTTTTATTGCGTTGGGCAAGCATTAGCGCAATTAAACCAGTTCCTGTACCTATATCGAGAATACGGGAAGCCCGGCCTACATCAGTCCAGGCTCCCAGCATTACCCCGTCGGTGCCAACACGCATGGCAGCATGGTTTTGCACCACTTTAAATTGTTTAAACTGAAAAAAGTTATTGTGTGGCAATTTACTATTTTAGTTTTGCAAATACACTCTTCATGCTAACTGCTTCAGCCATTATTCCATGTAGTTTAGAAATCTCAATACGATCCTGTTTCATGGTATCGCGATAACGAATTGTTACGGTATTGTCTTCCATGGTTTGATGGTCGATGGTAACACAGAATGGCGTACCAATAGCGTCCATACGGCGGTAACGCTTTCCAATAGAGTCTTTCTCGTCGTACTGACAATTAAAATCGAATTTCAGGTCGTCGATAATCTCACGTGCTTTTTCCGGTAGCCCGTCTTTTTTAACCAATGGCAATACAGCAAGTTTTATCGGTGCCAGTACGGGTGGAAGTGTTAATACCACACGAGTATCTTTCTTTCCATTAGCATCTTCTATTTCTTCTTCGCAGTACGAAGCTGCCATAACCTGCAAAAACATGCGGTCAACACCAATTGATGTTTCAACAACGTAGGGTACATACGACTTTCCTTCTTCGGGGTCGTAATATTGAATTTTTTTACCACTAAATTTCTGGTGCTGGCTCAGGTCGAAATCGGTACGCGAGTGAATGCCTTCTACTTCTTTAAATCCAAACGGGAATTTATATTCAACATCAACTGCCGCGTTGGCATAGTGAGCCAGTTTTTCATGTTCATGGAAACGGTAATTTTCTTCACCAAATCCCAGCGCCTGGTGCCAACTCATACGGGTCGCTTTCCATTTTTCGAACCAATCGAGTTCGGTGCCCGG
>JAQICD010000179.1 GCA_027858715.1 Prolixibacteraceae bacterium | reverse complement strand
GCAATTTCCCATACATAGGCAAGGTCGCCATTATTTTCGCGGGCATCTAAGCGCCACAGCTGATACCGAGCGCCATCGCTCGAACCACCATTGTGTTCAATGTCGGTGTTGGCGGTCATATTGTTCGATAATCTCGACCTGAAGCCGTCGTGGCTAAAATGTACGTAGGCCGCATTCATCGCTTTTCGTGCATCTTCGCTATTCGAGAAAATGTATTTCTGATCGAACGTTGATAGCGACTCCGGATCGAGAAAATCCTGACAAGAAGTAATTGTCACTATCATGAACGATAATATGATGTGTTTGATTTTTATCATTTTCATCTTTTTAAATTTAATAATTTCAACTACCATTTTTAAAATGTTACGTTTACACCAAAAGTAAACGCACGGCTACGCGGATATGCCGAATAATCGACGCCGGGTGTTAAAGCCTGGTACGAACTACTTCGGGTTGTACTAACCTCGGGGTCATATCCCGAATATTTTGTCCATACAAACAGGTTATTACCTGAAACATAGAAACGCAATTGCGACATTCCGATTCTTTGAGATATATTGCGAGGAACAGTGTATCCCAGCGTTATCATTTGTAAACGAATGTATGAACCATCTTCGATAGCCCAATCGGTTACTACGGCTGTTGCCTGTCCTAATGAACTAGGACCATTCCACATTTCTTTACCTTCGTTCATCTCACGCAATTGCTCAAGGTCGGTAACCACTTCGCCGGCTGTACCAGTATAGCTGCCGTCAACATCAATATAGGTGAAACGGTTATCAGAGCTCTGACTGCTTAACATATTACCAAAAGAACTACGATACAGCTGATTGTATTCGATTTTACCAGTATTGTAAATATCGTTTCCATACGACCAGTTGAACATTACAGTTGCATCGAAGCCTTTATAGCGCATATCGAGGCCAAAACCACCGGTAGCCGACGGTAAGGCATTTCCAATTACTTCACGGTCGAGACTATTAATCAGCGAGTCGTTGTTCATATCTTTTATTTTCATATAACCCGGCTTCACATCGTTAACACCCAGTGTTTGCTTTGCGTCGGGTACACCTTCTTTCAAAATGTATTTTCCGGTAACTTCATCATAACCCTCAAAATCATCAACAGTGTACATTCCGTCGTTGCGATAACCGTAAATCATACCAATGGTTTCGCCCACTTCTAGATAGAAATCGTCGCGGTCTTTAAGGTCAGTACTCGCCCAGTTCGATTGGTAAAAACGAGAATCGGTACCATCGAGTTCTTCAATTTTCGAGCGGTTTATACCAAAGTTAAGTCTTGCTGATACAACAAAGTCTTTACGATCGACGATAAATGTATTCAACGCCAGTTCGACACCCTTATTCGAGGTGCTTCCAATATTATTCCATTGAGTACTGAAACCAGAAATAGGCGAAATTGCCGATTTAATCAACAGATCTTTTGTTGTATTCTGATACAAATCAAATGTACCGTTAACAATGCCTTTTAACATTACAAAGTCGAGACCAAGGTTACGATTAATTGTAGTTTCCCACTTAACATCAGGGTTATACAATGTAGAACCGTCGGGAGTATAATAAGCGTTATAATCGTTGGTGCCCATACCAGGCGCACGATTAGTGCTCGCTTTAAACAAGAATTTCGTCGAATTGGCAGGAATACGGTCGTTACCTGTTGCACCAATACTGGCTCGCAATTTCAGTTCATCAAATACATCAAGGTTTTTAATGAACTGCTCTTCCGACATTTTCCATCCCAATGCAAAGGCAGGGAACAAACCTACCCGGTTATCTTTCTTAAATTTACTCGACATATCGGAACGAAGTGTGAACGTTGCCAGATATTTATCGACAAACTGGTAGTTAACTCTTCCGAAGTATGAAACACGATTGCTGTTTGTCGATTCGTAAGTTGAATGAGAAACTGTGTTACCCAAAGCCATATTAGCAAACAATTCGTCGGGTTGCATTGATTCTCTGAAATTTTGTACCTCGACATTATATCGATCGCCTCCACTTGAATATAATTCGTGTCCCAAAAGAAAATCAAGCTTATGCGCTCCCATTTCGGTGAAAATATAATTCAATGTATTCAACCAGCGGTACGAGAAATTCCTACGTTCGTCTTTTGTACCAAGTGGAAGACTGTTTCCTTCCTGACGCGACTTACTGGTAAGGGGACCATAAAAGCGCTTGTTGCGTTCATAAGTTTTGCTGTCGGTAAAAGTTGTTTTAATAATCAGGTTGCTTAACGGATTCCATGTAAGACCTGCATTTAATACATAGCGATTCGTATTTTCATTTCGCCAGTCCTGCTTTGCTAATTCAATAGGATCGATCATGCTCAGTAAAAACGACTGGTAATCGTCAGATGAGTCGATTTTATTCAGATCAATTTCAAGCTCATCGGCAATACCATTTACCGGACGGGCAGTTACCACATCGCGTACCCTCAACTGAGCACTTCCAGATGTTCCTGCACCATCAACCTTGGTATCGGTAATACGGGCAGAAGCATCAAGAGTAAGGTTCTCAAAAACTTTATGATTCAGTTTGAAGTTGATGGCATTACGTTTATAACCGTTGCCAATCATAATACCGTCATCATTGTTATTGGTCAAACTCAGGCTTACTTTTGTAGTTTGCGTACCACCGGTTATACTTAAATTGTGCGACTGCGACAGCGGATTACTTCCAAACAGCTCATCCTGCCAGTCGGTAGCTTTTTTTTGTTTATATAGCTCCAAATCGCCATATTTTCCATAATACTTCTCGAAGTTACGCAAATCGGCATCCGAACGCAATTTAGCATACTCGTAGTGTGCCATCACATATTCGTAGGGATCAAGCACATCAAATTTACGTTCCAATGGCAATTGTTTAATTTGCAGGTATCCGTTGTATGATACTTTTGTACGCCCCGCTTGTGCAGCTTGGGTTGTAATTATAATTACACCATTTGCAGCCTGCGCACCATAAATTGCAGTCGAAGCAGCATCTTTAAGTACGTTAATGCTTGTAATGTCGCCGGGGGGGATATCATTAATACTTCCAACAATAAAACCATCAACTACATAAAGAGGTGAGTTGTCTTGTGTTACTGAACCGCCTCCACGAACACGAATAACAATTTCGGCATCGGGCGAACCGTCAGTAGTAGTAATGTTTACTCCGGGCATACGACCTTTAATTGCATCGGCAGCACTAGAAACGGGAATTTTTTTCAATTCCTCGCCCGAAATAGTAGCGATGGCACCGGTATTATCTCTCCGCTTAACACTACCATAACCGATGGCAATAACCTCATCAAGTTGCTTCGTATCGGCCGATAACTCAATATTGATTGAATTGCGTCCATCTATATCAACTTCTAACATTTGATACCCAATAAATGAGTACTGCAATGTAGCCGAAGCCGGCACACGAATTTCATATTCACCGTCAATATCGGTAACTGTTCCGTTCGTTGTACCTTTTTGAACTACGTTTACACCGGGAAGCATTTCACCGGTTTGAGCATCGCTTACCTTACCTTTTACGGTAACATCCTGCGCATAAAGCGCGGATGTCAGTAACAGGCTCATTACAAGAACTCCTATCCGCGAAAAAAACACGGACAGACTTTTTTGCTTTTTAATTTTGAAATCTGTCATAACATTTAGATTAATTAGGATTGATATTGTAAAGCTCTATACCTGCCTGGATAAACGGCCCTACCCCTTTAGGATCGTTTTCTCGAACAGGCTCACTAATATAATAATCAAAAGTGCCATCGCGATAAGGGTTACCACCCAAACCAGCTACAGCACAAACTGTTGTTATATTTATAGTTCCGTTCTCATTTTCTTTGATAAAATTATCGAGAATTCCTTTGTACCCTTTGTGCGCTACTTTGAGATACGATTCGCTGATATAGCCTTTACGTAATGCTTTAGCAAGTGCATAAACAAACATGCTTGAAACAGATGATTCAAGGTAGTTTCCCTCGCGGTTACCCTGGTCTAAAACCTGGTACCACAATCCGGTTTCACTATCTTGATGCTTTTTTATTCCAGCTACCACATCGTCGAGAATATTTAACATCGCTTCACGCCCTTCGTGATTTTCGGGAAGATAATCCAGTACATCGACAATAGCCATGGAATACCACCCCATAGCACGTCCCCAAAAGTTTGGTGATAACCCTGTTTCTGGATCAGCCCAGCGTTGCTGACGACTTTCATCCCAGCCATGATAGTTAAGTTTAGCCTCAGAATCGTAGGTATGTTTGTGAACGACTACAAACTGGTTTACTACATCATCGAAAGCTTCCGGTTCATTAAATTCTTTGGCAAAACGTGCATAAAATGGCGCCCCCATGTACAAACCATCGAGCCACATCTGATGGGTATAACGCTTTTTATGCCAAAATCCACCTTCCGATACCCGTGGATGATCTCGCAACTGGTCACGTAATAAATATATAGCCTTTTTATAGCGTTCATCGCCGGTTTCTTCATATAAATCGAACAAGAACCGCCCCGAGTTCAGTTTATCGATGTTGAAATCGGTCAGCTTATAATTTCTGATATCTCCATCTTCGTTGATAAAATCATCGGCATAACCTTTGGCGTATTTATAATATGTATCGTCGCCGGTTTCTTTCCACAACTTAATCATCGACTCTGCAATTAATCCGACCGTATAATTCCATTTTCCATTCGGATTGAAATCTACAGTCGAAGGATGCGGAAAATGTACCATTTCCGAATCGGCCATTTTAACTGACATCTCTAGTCCGGTTTTTCCTATATTTTCATCAGTGCGTCCTAAGCAAGCACTTAAAAAAAATGCAAGTATAAGCACAGCGGAGAAATACTTCGTTTTAAAAAAAGTTAGAATTCGCATTTTACCTGTTTTTAATGATTTTGTTAATTTTTGTGAAAATTACGCCTTCTAAATGCAATGAAGCATTAAAAAAATCCCAAATACAGAGTACTCTTTTCCCCAAAACGGGTTATGTTTCCCAAAAAGCGGGTACATTTTCTCTCGCAACTATCTAATACTTTATTTCATTGGGTATTACACATTTCAAAAAAAACACATTAAAAAAAGCATTTTCAAATCAAAAAATGATTGAATATTCATCATGTCATTCAAAACCTTTCTGTTTTTTCAGTGCCTTTCATCACATATGACATTTTTTTTTAACTTTTAACACTTTAAAATGTTTTTATTTTATTAACTTAAACCGTTTAATTAAAACCCTTCTTATGAGCAAACATTTACAATCCTTTACAGGAAATCTATGGTCTTTTTACAAGCTTTTACCATTGAAAATGAAAAAATCTTCATTAAACAAGAAAAACAAAAATTTACTTTCACTTTTTTATGTTCTAATCCTTCTTATTTTCACAAACACAGGATACGCCCAAACAAGCCCCAACGAAGCCGAATGGAACGGCCAGGGCTATTCGCTGAAAAAGATTGTCAGCAACACATCCATTCCCAGTGGCGTGAACTTTAGTTACACCATTATCTTTTCAGCTCCGGCGGGTGCTACCAACATTACTATTGTTGATGAAGTGCCACAAGCACTGGGAAACATTAGTGTACCAACACCATCACCCGTAAACGGGGTAACTCCGGGAGTACAAATCATCGGCAACACAGTGAACTACACTTTAACCGGTTTATCGGCGGGCACAGCCAGCTCGGGTTCGTTTACCATTGTTACGTCGTTTCCGGCAGGAGTAACTTGCCCGGGGACAGTAGCAAGTAACCAAGCCGGCATTTACATTGGCGAAAAACTTTATCATACGCCATCTGTATCAACAACTGCTACCGCCGAAGACCCATGGAAAATCTCCAAATCCATTTTGCAGGGAGTGGTTTCAAACCCGCAAGGCGGAAGCTGTAGATACCTGATGAATGAAGGTGATACCGTGCGTTACCGCCTTCATGTTTCAAAAAAGAGTTCGTTTTGGGGAAATACCAACGGACAACTAAACGCTGCAAATGCTGTAGTTAGCGACATGTTGCCGGCTGGAGCTCAACTTATTTCTTCAAACACAGGTACAGTAGTACAATATAGCAACACCATCGAATGGACAATCGGCAACCTTGATGCCACAATTGCCTACACCAATTACACCTGTAATATTGATGTTTACTATCCGGCAGGAACTTTTCCGAATGGAAGCACCATTTAT
>JAQICD010000152.1 GCA_027858715.1 Prolixibacteraceae bacterium | reverse complement strand
GCTCGTGGTTCCTTATATGAATTGGAAACTTTGATATTGCTTTCAAGCGATCTGGATTTTATTTCTGAATCTAAAAGTGTTGACATATTGAATGAAACGACTGAGATTTTGTTAATGCTTAATGGCTTTCAATCATATTTATCAAAGGTCTAAATTCTACTATCTTAAGTCTATTGTCTTAAATCTATAGTCTAATATCTCAAAATCTTAAAAATATGAAACCAAATTTCAAAGATATAAACATCAAAAGCGGTGCTGCCAATGCTGTAGATGAGCAGAAGTGGGCCGAAGAAAATGCAATTTCGAAAGACTGGGTAACACCGGAACAAATTCCCGTAAAACCGGTATATACTAAAAGCGACCTCGAAGGGATGGAGCATCTTAATTATGCTGCCGGACTTCCGCCATTCCTGCACGGACCTTACTCGGCTATGTACGCCATGCGTCCGTGGACGATCCGTCAGTATGCCGGATTTTCAACAGCTGAGGAAAGTAACGCATTTTACCGTCGTAATCTTGCAGCCGGACAAAAAGGGTTGTCGGTGGCATTCGACCTGGCCACTCACCGCGGTTACGATAGCGACCACCCACGTGTGGTAGGCGACGTAGGTAAAGCAGGTGTGGCTGTCGATTCAATTCTCGACATGAAAATCTTGTTCGACCAGATTCCGCTCGACGAAATGTCAGTGTCGATGACCATGAACGGAGCAGTGCTTCCCGTACTGGCATTCTACATTGTTACTGGTTTGGAACAAGGCGCTAGGCTTGACCAGCTTTCGGGTACCATCCAAAACGATATCCTGAAAGAATTTATGGTGCGTAATACTTACATTTACCCTCCAAAATTCTCGATGAAAATTATAGCCGACATTTTCGAATACACTTCGAAAAACATGCCGCGCTTTAATTCCATCTCAATTTCGGGTTACCACATGCAGGAAGCCGGTGCAACAGCCGATATCGAAATGGCCTACACCCTGGCCGACGGACTGGAATATCTCCGTGCAGGTATCGACGCCGGTATGGATGTTGACTCGTTTGCTCCCCGTTTGTCGTTTTTCTGGGCCATTGGTATGAACCACTTCATGGAAATTGCCAAGATGCGTGCAGCCCGTATGATTTGGGCTAAATTGGTGAAGCAGTTCAACCCCAAAAACCCAAAATCGATGGCTTTGCGTACTCACTCACAAACATCGGGATGGTCGCTTACGGAGCAGGATCCGTTCAACAACGTGGGACGTACCTGTATCGAAGCCATGGCTTCGGCATTGGGGCACACTCAGTCGTTGCACACCAACGCGCTTGACGAAGCTATCGCGCTGCCAACCGATTTTTCGGCACGTATTGCCCGTAACACGCAGCTTTATATTCAGCAGGAAACTGAAATTTGCCGTGGTGTTGACCCTTGGGCAGGTTCATATTACGTTGAAAAACTCACACAAGAATTGTACACCAAAGCATGGGCGCTTATCGAAGAAGTTGAAAAACTTGGCGGCATGGCCAAGGCCATCGAAACCGGGGTGCCTAAAATGCGTATCGAAGAAGCCGCAGCACGTGCGCAGGGCCGTATCGATGCCGGCACACAAACTATTGTTGGTGTAAATAAATATAAGCTCGACAAGCAGGATCCAATCGATATTCTCGAGATTGACAACTCTGCCGTACGTTTGTCGCAAATTGAGCGCCTGAAGAAACTTCGTGCCGAGCGCAACGAAGATGAATGTCAGGCAGCCCTTAGCGCATTGTCGAACGCTGTTGAAGCCGGCAAAGGCAACTTGCTCGAACTGGCTGTTGATGCCGCGAAAAAGCGTGCATCATTGGGTGAAATATCCGATGCTTGCGAGAAACATGTAGGACGTTATAAAGCAGTAATCAGAACAATTGAAGGCGTGTATTCATCAGAAGCCAGAAACAACGAAGACTTTACCCAGGCTGTGAAGTTAGTCGAACAATTTGCCGAGTTGGAAGGCCGTCAGCCCCGTATTATGATTGCCAAAATGGGACAAGATGGTCACGACCGCGGCGCGAAAGTAGTAGCAACCGGTTATGCCGATCTCGGTTTCGACGTGGATATGGGGCCATTGTTTCAGACTCCCGAAGAAGCTGCCAAACAAGCCGTTGAAAACGACGTGCATGTATTGGGTGTTTCATCACTGGCCGCAGGCCACAAAACACTGGTGCCATCGGTTATAGAAGAACTGAAGAAACTTGG
>JAQICD010000128.1 GCA_027858715.1 Prolixibacteraceae bacterium | reverse complement strand
CCTGAAATATTCCCCTCATTGCTTAGGTTAGTTTCTCCTCTCCTCCACTGATAGGCATTATTTGCCCCTGTTGCGGCCACAGAAAAACTAACTGCATTTCCGGCACATTCTGTTTGACTGACAGGTTCTGAGCTTATACCAGGAACATCGTTAATTGTTAATGAAACATTAGTTGAAGTAGCACTTGGTTCAACTGATCCGGATATAATCACATTATAGTTTGAGGCTATATCGGCTACACTTACTGGATTAATTGTAAGGATTGCAGTTGTTGCTCCTGAAATATTCCCCCCATCGTTTAAGTTAACCGATCCTTTTCTCCATTGATAGGTAAGACCTGTTCCTGTTGCAATTACATAAAAACTTACCGATGAAGAACATCCAATACATCCTGTTTGATTGACAGGTTCTGTGGTAATTACCGGGGCAGTGTTAACTATCAGTGAAGCTCTTCTTGAAGTCTCATCTGGCAAATATAGCCTGGTGATGACAACATTATAATCTGATGCAGCATCGGTAACACTCACAGGATTAATTGTAAGCGTAGCTGTAGTTGCTCCCGAAATTTTTCCTCCATCTGTTAAATTAACCTCTCCTTTTCTCCATTGATAGGTAACGTCTGTCCCTGTTGCAGTTACTGAAAAACTAACCGGACTTCCTTCGTTTGCTATTTGATTTTCAGGTCCCGCTAAAATATAAGGGGGCGTGTTTACTGTCAGAGAAGTATTTATTGATGTAGCATTAGGATCACATATTCCGGTAACAACAACATTGTAGTTCGACGAAGAATCATATATACCTACGGGATTAATAGTAAGTATAGCAGAAGTTGCGCCAGAAATATTCCCTCCGTTGGTTAAATTCACATCTCCATTTCTCCATTGATAGGTAAGGCCTGTTCCTGTTGCAGTTACTGAAAAACTTACTGAAGAACATCCTGCACATCCTGATTGATCGGCAGGTTCTGTGATAATTATTGGGGGATTGTTAACTGTAACAGTAACATCATTTGTATTCATGCAACCTGATGCAGTTATGGTTTCTGTCAATGTAAATATGGTTGTTTCCTGTGGACTTACTGTAGGATTTGCTTCGATAGAAGTATACCCGGCAGGCAAAGATGTCCAGTTGTAGGTACTACCTTGTAACTCTACTTCCCCAAGAGTGGTGTTTTCGTCCAGACAGATAGTCCTGTCCACTCCGACAAAGGCTGTTGGTAATGGATTTACTGTTACCACCCTGTCTGCACTTGTTGTTCCGCACAGACCGGTTGAAGTGGCGGTGATCGTTGCTGCTCCGCTGAATGCTGCATCCCAGTTAATCACTCCCGTAGTTGCATTGATAACTCCTGCTACAACAGGTAATACTGAGTATGCTATTGAAGTACTGTTCGCTGCTGTTGCAGTATAGGTTTCATCTGCGGCATCCTGGCAAACAGTTGTAGCTCCCGCTGTAAAGCTGGTTACTCCTGTCGTTGGATTTACTGTTACCACTTCTGTTTCTGTTAATTTTACAGAACCACAAGCATTTGTTGCTAATACGTTATAAGTGGTAGTGGTGGTTAATGTCCCTGTTGGTAAATTGATTGTACTACCTGTACCTGCTACAGATGAACCTACCAGTTCATTCGCGTTGTCGTTCCTCAATTGGTAATTTACTCCAACTTCAGACAAGGCCACGGTAATGTTTGTGCCCGTGCCTGAACATATTGTACTTGCACCACCTACTGTTAAACCAATAGCTGGCATAAAACTTACTACATTATTATGTAAGTTAATAGCTCCCGAATTTGTAAGAGCCCTGCCATGAAGAGATGCCTCTTCTAATAAGGTGATAGCTCCATTAGAAACTATGGTACCCATGAAATTTGAACGAGCTCCTAAAATAAAACCCCCATCTATTTGCCAATAAACATTGCAAAACTGGGCTGAATCAGCCAGAAGAATATCAAAATCTGCGCCTACTGTAAAAGCGCCATTTATATTAATAACAAATAAAGCATCAGGATCACCTTGCGCATCCAGAGTAAAATCTCCATTTAAGGCTGCAGCGCCTGTCGTATGATAGGTTCCTGGGTAAATATAACCAGTAATATTAAAGGTTTCTAAAGGTGTTCCTAAAACATCTCCATCAGCGCTAAAATTGCCCCATGCAACATCCATATCTGTAACGGCCTGATCCAATATAGCACCTACTGGATAAATAGTTCCAATTACTGTTCCCGGACCGGTAAACCCAACCGGTGTAACATCATAACTGCCAATATCGCCCGTTACGACTGTTGCTCCATCAGTAGTAAGAGCTCCTGCTGAAGTAAATAGGGCAAAATCGGAAGTTACCCCTAAGGTAGGAGGAGTAGTCTGTCCAAAAATAACAGTTGGCATTAAAAACAGAAATACTGCTATTAATGCATTAAGTAGTTTTGTTTTCATGTTTAATTTATTTTAAGTGAATATTATTTCATATTTTATGTATAATGCCTGTCCTGAAATAAACCGGAACACATTAAGACAACTGTTTGTGTATAATTCAACTAATACATTAACAGGTGTCTAATCACAACTGTAAAGTTGAGGCGATTTTAAATAATAAGTGTTACATAAATTTTTGAAAGAGTTACATTATTCACACTATAATCAAATAGTGTGTTGAAACGAGCATGGTATAAAATAACACAAAAAGAGATGTATAACTCTTGCGAGCTCTATGAATCTGTGCTATAACGGGATTCCATGATATGAGCAATTGAATGATTTATCCAAATGCCTAATTGTTTTGTTGTTTTTATCTGCTTATATTATTAATAAGTGCTTTGGTTTTTACCGGATCGAAAATCCTGTATGCAAGTAACTTTATACGGTCATTTACAAGAAACCAAATCAATGCATATCCCCATACGAAACCTGCCCAACCCCAGCCCAGTGGAGTCATAAACACCCCAT
>JAQICD010000094.1 GCA_027858715.1 Prolixibacteraceae bacterium | reverse complement strand
CTTTAATTGAAGCAATATATTTATTCAACATGCGGCCAATATCGTTTATGTCTTTTCTTATTTGTGAATATTCGTCATCTTTTAGAAGGTTTCGGTTTTTAGCTTTTTCTATCCATGTTTTGGTCTCAAAAAGAGAACCTCGTGCGATATAGTTGAAATGAATATTTTCTTTATAATGAAAACGTCCATAACCTTCTGAAATATTAGCAGCTATGGAATCTACAGCTTTTATCAATTGCTTTCCAAATGCATCTTTTTGAAAATAGTTCCATCTGTCAACTATAATCCAGCATAAGTCGCCAAGTGTCATTGACTTTTGATATACTTTCAAATCATCCAATTGCATAATATCCAGATATTTATGATCATCATATTAAAAATAAACCTTACTACTATTTACCACTTAACTAATAACCAATGACTAATGACTATTTTTATTAGTCATCACATCATACACACAAGGTATAACCACTAAGGTCAATAATGTTGAGGTTATCAGTCCGCCTACCACGGCCCAGGCCATAGGTGAACGCAGGTCGGCACTTTCGCCAAAGCCAAAGGTTAAGGGCAGCAGTGCCAAAATAGTTGTCAAGCTTGTCATTATAATTGGACGCACCCGTTGCACACCGCCTTGTATTATGGACTCGCGCTTGGCCATACCACTCCGTCGTAACTGGTTAATCTTGTCAACCAGTATTATTGAGTCGTTCACCGCGATACCGGCCAGCATAATCATTCCAATATAGGCCATCACGTTTAACGGGCGGCCAAGAATGTAGAATGTGACCAGTGCTCCAACCATGGCCAGCGGGATGGTCAGCAAAATGGTAAACGGGTGTACCAGCGATTCAAACTGTGATGCCATTACCATGTAAACCAAAACCACCGATAGGATTAGCGCAAACGTAAGTCCCTGCATCGATTCCTTGCGTTGCAACTCCTGACCGGCCATTTCAATACGATAGCCGGCAGGCATAGGCACGTTAGCCAGCTTATCTTCGAGGGATTTCACCATATGGTCAAACGTTGCCTTTTCATCAACATACGCGCTAACTTTCCCCACGCGGTTCTGGTTAGTACGGTGTATTTCACGGGGAAGCTGTTCTTCGGTTATTGAGGCCACGTCAGAAAGGCGATAACTCACATTGCCACTACTAATTTCAAAGTTCTCAAGTTCTTTGATACTTACTTTCGGCAGTCGGATGGTAATATCGCGCATCTCACCTTCGGCTTCGTATTGACCGGCCTCAACACCTTCTAACCTGTTTTGCAACTGGCTCACCACATTTTCAATCGATAATCCAAGGTATCCGGCCTGTACACGGTCGATGATGATGTCAATTTCAGGCGCACCATTTTCAACCGAACTTTTTACATTGTAAAGCCCGGCCTGTTGCATGGTTACCTCTTTAATTTTTTCGGTAAGTTCATTTATCACGTCCAGCTCATCACCTATAACCTCAACAACCAGCGGTGGTTCATCGTTACCCATGGTCGATTGCAGACTGCCTTCTTCCTGAATAAAACTGAATACCACCTCGGGGTTGTTATCCATTATCGCGCTAAAGGTTTTTTCAACCCGGTTGTAATTTTCGGCTCCTTTTTGGGTGAGCGTAAGATACATCACGGCAAGGTTTTCGCTGGTTCGCCTTGAACCGCCTGCTGTTGATGCAACCTCACCAACCTGTGTGTATATCGATTCAATATCACCGGGCATGGCATTATTTGCCATTACTCTGATATTGTCCATCGCTTTGTTGGTACGCTGTAACAGTGTGCCCTCGGGCATTTCAAATTCTACTGTTATATTATTCGACGACGATTGTGGCATAAATTCACTGCCTATAACAGGAACCAGCAATGCAGCTCCACCAATCATTAAAGCCGACACTAAAATAACAAGCCATTTGTAGTTTAATATGCGTGCTAAAATCCCGGTGTACCAGTCCATTTTTATGGTTTTCACCGGCTTTGCTGTCTTTTTTCCCATAATTTTGGTTACCAGCACCGGTATAACCAGCATGGCAACAAAAAGCGACGACAACAACGAAAACGCTACCGTCCACGACATATCCTTAAACAGTTCGCCCGAAGCGCCCTGCATGTAAACAATAGGCAAAAATACCACAATGGTTGTCAGTGTCGAGGCAGTAATGGCGCCACCAACTTCGGCTGCACCTTCAACCGCAGCTTTAAATACATTTTTGCCCCGTTCAATGTGCTTGTAAATGTTTTCCATCACAATAATGGCATTATCCACAAGCATTCCGGCTCCCAATGCAAGGCCGCCAAGGGTCATAACATTTAGCGTAAGCCCTTTAAAATACATCAACACAAAAGTGGCGATAATTGATATCGGAATGGCTATACTTATAACCAGTGTAGTATTGATTCGTCGCAGAAAGACAAAAAGCACGGCCACCGCCAGCAAAATGCCAAACAAGGCCGACTGTTCAACTTCTTTAATAGCTCCACTGATAAAGTTTCCCTGGTTTTTCACAACCGTGAAATTATAACCAGGCAATGCTTTTTGCATGTTTTCCAACTCTTCATTCAGAGCTTCAACCACTTTTACTGTATTGTAACGTGGTTCTTTGTAAATCGACAAACCAATACACTGTTTGTCGTTGAATTTCACCACGGTTTCGGGTTCTTTATTCTGAATCCTGATATCGGCCACATCGGCCAGGTAAACGGGCACGGTAGAACCTCCTTCGGATGTAGCGCCTGCCTGCGTTGTGCTTTCGGCAGCATCAGCCGCACGTGTTCCAACAATAATGCGTTCAAGGTCGCTAGCGGTATTAATCATGCTTACACCTTTTACGCTGTAGTTTACGCCGTTTTCTTCGATGGTACCACCCGAAACATTCCGGTTGTAATTTTGTATTTTCTGGCTCAACTCCGAGGCCGTAATTCCATATGCCTCGAGCAGGTAGGGATTAGTTTCGATAATTACCTCGGCAACCTCTTCGCCGGCCAACTGTACATCGGCCACTCCTTCGAGCCTGATAAGCTCGTTGCGGATATAGTTTTCGGCTACTTTTCGAACTTCATCGAGGTTAAGCAGATTTTCGTTTTCGAGCGCCACCACTAATACCGGTGACGAGTTGGGATCGTACTGGGTAATATCAAGGGCATCAATATTGCTGCCCTGTGCATAGCCCGACATGGCTTTCTGAAGGTCGAGAAAGGCCTCATCCATATCTTTTCCCCACGCATACTCAACCGTGATGGTTGCTGTGCCCACACTAGTAACCGAAGTAACATTTACCACATCGCTCTGGCGTATGGCTTGCGACTCGATGTTGCGTACGTACATATTCTCGATTTCGTCGGGCGGTTGATTGCCAGCTTCCATCTCGATATACAGGCGCGGGTTGTTTAATTCAGGAAACAGGTCAATTCCCAGTTTGGTAAGCGATATGTAGCCCATCAGAATAACAGCCAACACTATCATTAGCACCGTTACCGGGTAGTTAACCGAAAATTGCGTTATCTTCTTCATAAAAATTATCGTTGAACTTTAACTTTTGTACGGTTTGAAAGCATTTCGTAGCCTTCGATAACAATTTTTTCTCCCACGTTCAGCCCGCTCAGTATTTCCACCTCATCGTCGGTTTCAATACCGGTATTTACAGGCTTTTCGATCGCTGTGTTGCGTTCAACAACGTAAACAACGTTACCGCGTCGCTTGCGCTGTATTAAATCACGGTCTATTACAATGGAGCTGTCGCGGCGCTCAACAATTACTTCGGCTTTAACAAACATACCCGGGCGCATTTTTAATTCGGGATTGTCAATTTCCAGAATACCCTTAAACGTACGTGTGGTTTCGTTAATGGCCGGCGAAAGCTCAGTTATCTCGGCATGCAGGGTATCATCTTTCAGATTATAGTTGGTCACAAAAGCATCTTGCCCGGTTTCAATGGTCGTAATAAATTTCTCGGGGAAGCTGGCTTCCATAATAAGCGAGTTATAATTCATCACTTCAACTACCATGGTGCCCGATGACACTTTTACACCGGGAGTGAAGTATGGCAAATTAACAATAACCCCGCTGAACGGTACGTTAACTTTTAATTTATCAATTTGTAAATCAGCGTTTTCATAGTCAAGCTTTGCATTTATGTAACTTAGCTCCGAGTTTTGCAATTCGCGCATAGTAACGCCGCCTTTATCGTATAACGATTGTTGTTTTTCGTATTCCTGACGGGCATTCTCTAGGTTAAGTTTTTTCGACTCCAGCCTCACACTAAGCTCGTATTCTTTATTATCGAGCTTAATAATAGTTTCACCTTTTATAACACGGTCGCCCATTTTAAAAGTTTTACTCGTACGTGGATTTGAGGCAAGGTGGTATTTACCTTCAGCCTCGGTCGATAGCTCAATGCTTCCTTCGGGTTTTACGGTACCGTTAACTATCAAGGTGTTATAAATAGATTTTTTCACCACATCGGCTACTCTTACCGGAACGCTTACGTCGGCGCTCTGGGTGCTTTGCTGGTTTTGGCAACCGGCCAGAACAGCCAGGGTTGCAATGCTGATTATGAATAGTCTAAGCTTCATTTTATTTATCTTTTTGTTGTTTTCTATAAATCAATTTGTTTAGTTGATTTCAACATCCATAAATTCAGGTGAATAAACGGGTGGTACAATCGACTCACGCTGTTCAAAATCCCACAAGGTTTGAATTTTAAGATTCAGCAACTCCAGTTTGTAATTGATTAAAGCATTGGTAAGTTCGTTTTTTTTACTTGAGAGCTGGTTTTGATACAAACTCAAATCCATGCCGGTAAGATCGCCATTTTCATATTTTTCTACATTCAACTCGTAAGTCAGGCGTGCATTTTCAACACTTTTATCGGCAATTTCGATTTGAGTTACCAAGTTTTGAAGATTCCTATATATCTCGCGGATATTAATTTTTATCGATACTTTTTCGTTATCGAAATTTAGTTTTTGCATTTCAAGCGATGCCTGTGCCGCCCGCATGTTGGCTTCTTTTTGCCCCCAGTCCCAAAGCGGAATCTCAAACGACAACTCTACCTGCTGGTTATCAGTTGGCGAATCGTACAAATTACCCAACTGTTCGTTGTCGCCAAATAACCCCACAGCCAGCGAAACATTCCCTTTAAACTCATTGCTGGCATTTGTTTGAATAAGGCTGAATTGCGCATTTTCAATGTCGATTTCGCGCTGACGCAGCTCCATGCGCTGTTTCAAAGCATAGTCGATGGCATCTGTCAGCTCTACGTCGATTGGCGTAACATCAACATTGGCAACAATATCGATGCTATCTTCGAGTGGCAGCCCTATGGTTTGCTTGAGCTGGTCTTTGGCATTTTCGAGTGAAACTTCGGCATTAAAAACCGAAGAACGGGCGTTTTCGAGGTTTAGCTCAGCCTGCCATAGTTCTTCTTTGGCAGTTAGCCCGGCTTCGACTTTATTTTTGGTGATTTCGTATGTTTTTTCCTGGTTTGCCAGTTCTTCGCGGCTAATCATAAGACTTTGATGTCGTTGGTATACCTGGTAAAAATATTGCGTAACCTGACGCTCAATGTTTAACTTTTGCATAGCATAACCCAACAATGAATTTTCAAGGTCGAGCTCTAATTCGCGCAGGTTCATTTTAGTGCGGTTGTATGTGAAAATCGGTTGGTCGAACCGCAGTTGTAAGTTATTGCTAAACGAGTTAATGGCATCGTTGTCGTTAAGTGAACTACTCTGAAAGCCAAAACGGTTGACCAGGCTTAGTGTTCCATCAGTTGCCTTAATTGGTTGCGAAACACTGAAAGTACCACCTGAACTCATGTTTTCGTAAGTGCGCCACTCCTGAAAATCCTGTGAATATTCGCGTTGATTGCTGTACGAGAAGGGGTTCACATTAAGCGAAAATCTTGATTTAAGTCCGGCCTTTTGTGCGTTTAGCGATTCACGGCTACGTAAAAGATTCAGTTTTGATTGCTCAATAGCCGGACTGTTTTGATAAGCGATATTGAGTGTTCGCTCAAGCGTTAAAAGTTGTTGTGCGTTAGCCGGTTTTGCCCATATAAACGGCAGCAATGCCAACAACATCAATAAATTTTTGGTTCTCATGGTATTCTATTGTTTTTTAACTTATTTTATTTTCTAAAGAACGTTCAATAAAAGCACAACAGTTCCAACTACAACTGGCCAGAAAGTCCCCTTTAGGGGATTTAGGGGTGTTTTGATTATTTCACCACCCACTTCACCGCATCGGCAACAACCTTATCGGCGCCACCGGCATTGGTAAGTACAACCTTTGCCGTATCTGACGATGCAATATAATACGAACCCAGTGAGTTCCAGCCATCTTCAAAATCTTCAACCTGTATCGTTATTTCTTCTACTCCATCGGCATGATAAACCCTGTATGTATATATTCCATCAGAGTTATTCCGCCTGCGTCTCCGGCCTCTTCTTCGTTCTTCATTCAAATAAACATATATATCGTAATATGCTTCTTCAGGTAGAATTGTCTGCCAGGATGCTTTTTTGTTACCATCCCCCCCCCTTATAACCATGGCCGAATGTTCAATTACACCATAATAGTCGGAATTAGCTATCAGGCTCCATGTTACGGGTGGCGACCCAAAACCTTCGGAGGTGAAACGGGTGTCGTTATCCTTGTTTTTACGCCTTTCAACAAATTGGCGCAAAGGGTTGTCGAGTGACGGGTCGTAGGTTGAGAAACCATCATCGATGTTGTCCACCACAATCCCGTCTTCCCCCGATGGGTCAACCGGTGTGTCAACAGTACGTGCATATTCTTCAGCTCTTACGTTGCTTTCTTCTTCCGCCCTTAACCCAAACTCCATGTAGCTGGCCGGAATATTCTCAGAGAGCATCGTATTAAAGATAACCGAGCGGGGCGCTCCGTCTAAAACCATCTGGATTTGCTTCGTCTGCTTTCCTTCAATAAGGTAAATCCTTTCAATGGGGTCAGGTGCTTGTCCGGTCATAAAACCACCACGCCGTCCGCCACCTGTTTGGAAAGTGAATTTCACCAATCCCGGTGTTTCGTTGTAATTCGATACTTTAGTACGTACCACAAATACAGCCTGTGCATCCTCAATCGTTTCAAAAACATCGAACCCACCAAGACCAAAGGCCGGTAAACTGGTTGCATTGTACCATTCAGAAATAAAGTTGCCGGGATCAATATCAAATTCCTGCGAAAGGGTTTGGCCTAGCTCCTTGAATTTTATTTCACGATAATTATTGTTGTACAAATAATCAAGCATAAACTGGTCGAACCCGGCGTTATTAATTTGCTTCTCCATCCAGGTTAGCAGGTACGAACCTTTGACCTGCAATACACGGTTTATCGATTGTTGGTCATCTTCTTCAGCTATTATTTGTTTTAAACTTTTCTCTTTGAGCATCAGGTTAGCCTTTTCATTATCGCCAATGCCTGTCATACGAGACATAAACATCGAGCGAGGTTCATCTTCGCCCTTCATCAGGTAACTTTCGAAGGCGTAATTTAACACCGGGCATTCTTCCGATGTAATGTAATTAACAAAGAAGAAATAGTTGGCAAAAATATTATACGGGTTCGACTGATTGACAGCGTCAGGACCAAAACGAGATCCGCCGCCTTCATCGGAAAACACACCCCGCAAGAAGTTTGAAAAAACCTGTACCTGTATTTCCTTTTTGGTAAGCCCCTGGTTGTTTCTGTTACTGTTTCGCTCAGTGCGGCGATAGGTTGAAGCAAAATCGGCCTCTCGCACATTAAAGCCATTTTCGGGAAAAAAGGTTAACTGAGGCTGTGTTTGTTCAAGGGTTGAAGTCCACGAATGTGCATGCGACGCATATTGCACTGGTGCTTCAACCAAAGTGTATGTTCGATACGGATAATACATCCCGATCGGGCGTTCATAGTCATCAAGAAATTCGGTAATAAGCGAGTTTATGGTATCGCTAACCTCCGAAAAATGTTCTTTGTAATAATCGTGACCTTCGATGTGAGCCATTTTAACATCAATGCCCCCGATATTGGTGCTTTTCTCAACATAATCACCAATAGCCAGCGAAATTTGGGGCAGCGGGTCACGAATGTCGAAATGATAAGTGAGGCTATCCTCGGTTTGCCGTATGCCCTGCGCAACGGGCAAAAGTCCTTCACGTGTGCTCACGGTTAAATC
>JAQICD010000073.1 GCA_027858715.1 Prolixibacteraceae bacterium | reverse complement strand
GTTTAAGTCGCATATTCTATGCAGTTCGAGTTTATCACTCGACAAGGCAGCCGACATGGAGCTGCGTCCTTCTCCTAAACCAATTATTCCTAATTTCATTTTGATTTCATCGTTAAGTCGTTATGGTCACCTCTAAATCCCCTAAAGGGGACTTTATCTCAACTTTGATCAAAAGGCAACCTTATTAATCAACATTCTTCAACAAATAGCTATAAACACGCTTCATATCTGTGACTTTTAGCCCCCTATCCTTAGGGGGTTGGGGGTTATTGTCTATCGATACTTCTCAATAATTCTAACTGCTTTTTCAATGTCATCTTCTGTTTTGAAATCGACATTGATATGTACACCTTCCCCCCCGATATTATCGAGCAAAGGTTTAAGTTCGTCGAGTGTAACCCAGTTTGCCATGATCGATTTTCCGGAAGCCAGAATACGCTTATACAAATCGTACCATTTGGGGTCGCCACCTTGTGGTTCACCATAACCGGGTGTCCACTGAATGGCATTCAACTCTTCAATTTCAAGAATGGCATCGAGGTGACGAATGGCATCTACCCCGTCGAGGTGGTACAAAGTGTAATCGATTTTTTGCGCCTGCTCCCGCAAATAAGGCAATGCATATTCACGATAATCGTCTTCGGAAACCATTACCGATATGTCGCTCTGCAATTTCGATACTTTTCCCGGGGCCCATAATGAAAAATAGCAAAAAGCCATTTCATCGCCCTCACGGATAATGTCGTAAAGTGTATCAAAAACCTCAAAATAGATGTCGTTAATTGTCTGAAGTTGTTGCTTCAAACCATTGGGATCCATCATTGTTTTAAGCAAGGCCTGATCGGAGCCGTATAAACCCCCTAATGTATCGAGCCCTTCTATAAGGTCAGGCATGCCAACGTAATAGTTTCCGTTCGATAATTTTTTGCACTCGGTTAGTAAATCGATATGCAGTTTCCACCATTTATTCTCTGGGTCGAGTTTAAGTTCATGGCCTGCCTCTTCAATGTGTTTAATCCAAATGGTATCTTCACCGGCCCCCAGTTCAGCTCCCAGAATGGCCGAAAGTGACCCGGGGCCAAGGTGTGTATTGGCAACCGGTGGTATATCGGCCATGTATGAATTGCGCGACATCTGATAATGTAAATCCTTTGCCCTCCATACAGGATCGAACCATTTTTGTTCAAGGCTTTTAGCTGGTTGGGGCGCTTCAACGTTCACATAAGGTTCACCCTTTTTCTGAAGATGTTCCCACATGCTTAACACTATACCCTTGTTATTCCACCAGTCGATATAATTTTTTTTCGATTCTTCCCAATTAGCTTTCCATGTATTCATCGTAATAGAATTGTTTATGTTCAATTTATTGTTTGTCATCAATCAATTTCCCTAAAATACTATCTGCAATTCCGTTATAGTATTCATTAAATGAAATTGACCCCACTTTAACCCAATCGATATCATCGGTACTTTGAACAGCCAGCGGGTAAACAGGAATATTGGCGCCTTCTTCAACCCAAACAGGCATTTCGTCAAGTGGAACTTCAACATTTTTCAACCATTTTCCACCTTCTTGATTTTCACCGGTAAAGAAGTTGATCCACCGTCCTTCGGGCAGATAAATATCACGTTTGTTTTCGCTGTTCATAACCGGTGCCACCAACATATAGTCGCCAAAGAGGTACTGGTCATCGATATGCCAGCACATTTTATCATCGGGATAATGCATGAGCAGCGCCCGCAATACCGGATAACCGGTTTCGGTTGCTTTGCGACTCTGTTCAACAATATATGGAATTAGCGCATAACGGAGTTTCAGCCATTTACGAACAATACCCGATACGGCAGGATATTCGTAAGGTTCGCGTTTTGAGGTACCATGGTAACGAAGGTGTGACGAGAATACACCAAACTGAGTCCAGCGCACATAAAGATCATCGGGTATTACTGAGTTCATAAAGTTTGGCGAACCATGGAACCCCGGTACATCATGACTCCAAAATCCAAAACCCGAAAGTCCCAGGTGTAAGCCACCTTTAAGCGATCCGGCCATACCATCCCATGTTGCTGCGGCATCGCCACCCCAATGTAGCGGGTAACGCTGACAGCCGGCCCAACCGGCACGGGCCCAGATTATCCCATCGCCGGTAACCTCTTTGGTTATTTCGTAGGCCGCCTTTTGATATAGCAAGCCATAAATGTTATTCAACTTATCAGGGCTCATCGACTTGTATTCAGCATCCATGTGTATTTCTTCGCCAAAATCGGTTTTGATACACACCACACCCATTTCAAGCAATTCTTTTAAAAGATTTTTATACCAGTTGGTAGCTCCTTCCGAAGTAAAATCAATGGTTCCGGCATAATCGAGCGCACTGAAATTTGAACCGCCCTGTTGCTTCGAAGCTTTCAGAGGCGCTATGTAATTGTTTTCCTTTGCTTCGATCAACTGCTCGGCCTCTTCAGCTACGTAGGGCATTTGCCACAAACTCACCTTAAACCCGTTATCGCGAAGATTTTTGATAAACGCCGGCGGATCAGGGAAGCGCTCCGGATTAAATTTCCACTCGCAAAGCCAATCTGTACGGA
>JAQICD010000036.1 GCA_027858715.1 Prolixibacteraceae bacterium | reverse complement strand
TTATTTCAAGCGGGAAATGCAACATTTCGGAAGCCGCTTACGAAGCAGGTTTCTCAAGTCCAACCTATTTCACCCGTAGGTTTAAAGAACACTACGGAAAATCGCCCCGGGAGTATTTTCATTAATAAAATAATGTATCTATTATGATGTATGCTTACTCTGTTGCTTAGAGTATAAGTCCATGTTTTCATATAATTCACAATGAACATATATTACTCTTATTTAAACATACCTGACATATTATTATGGCTTGAATTAAGATATTTAAGGTGTTAACCAAAAAGAATCAACTTAAAATTATTAACAAAATGAAGAAAAATTACATTGTTACTCTAATGTTGTTTTGTGTTTTCTCAACTAAACTTTTTGGAAGTGGAGAAAATATAAATTTGGCATTAGATGCAACCGTTACAACATCGTTTGTATCGTCTTGGGAAACACTTAGTGCAGTTAATGATGGTGTCGAGCCGTCAAATTCATCCGACAACGGCAATGGCGCTTACGGAAACTGGAATGGAGAAGGAGATTATAATACCTATAACTGGGTTCAGTATGAGTGGGACAATTACTGTCAGATTGATTCGGTATTAATTTATTGGTGGAGCGATGGTGGAGGCATTTCACAACCTACAGATGCTTACATAGAATACTGGTATCAAAACAGTTGGGTTGATGCAGGAAAAATTGGGACAATCCTTGATACTTACAATTCATTGGACGTTGATTTGTGGACCAATAAGATACGGATTAATATGGTGAGTAATACTTCTACCGGTATTTTAGAGTGGAAAGTATTCGGGCCAGAACAAGAGCCATGCGATCCAACTGTTCTTAGTAACAAGGTTGTTATTAACGATGGTGCTGTTCAGGATATGCAATATATAAATGTATTGGCTGGTGATAATGTAAATTGCAGTATTGGTGATATTGAGGGTGGAAATACAACATGGTCGGGTCCGGCTAACTTTTCATCATCCAATACGGAAATAACCTTTGATAATATATCGACTGAAGATGCAGGTATTTATTCAGTATTGTACGTTAATGAATGTGGAGCCAAATCTTCAACATCATTCTATATCACCGTTAGAAATTCAAATGATGGTGATGCTTATACGTGGCCGGAATACTCACCTGCCATAGCATACGATTTCAGGGACGAATTTCCTGGTTTGGAAATGCCAACAGAAAACTTGCAGGACTGTGATCCTGAGCTTATCGCAGGGACACAATCTTCAGGATGGTGGACTTTCATGTGGGGACACGAGGCTAAATCGGTTGTGACCGAAGCCGCTATTACACCAATGCTTGATAGAATGAATGAAGACTTTGCATATTTTCGTGATGTGATGGGATGGCCTCCTGATAAGCGGGTTAAAGATGGTTTTCGAAGCACTATCTATTTATATGGTTCTGGTTTGTGCACCGATAATGAAGACAGTACCGCTCTGGGCGGATGGCAAAGCAGTGTAAATGGATATCCTATGGTATTAATTTCGTATTACCCGGTATATAGTTTTGATCCTGATTGCCCGTATAACGACAGGGAGTCACAAATGGGTGCCGTGGTTCACGAAGGGATTCATTCCGTATTGGCAGACCTTCCCGGTTGTAAAAATGCAGCATGGTTTCACGAAGGTGGTAATACTTGGCTTCAACAGGAAGCTGAATCAACACGATCGGGCGATTATAGCAGCATGGGTTTTTTAAACGGGGCAACATTTATCGCACCATTTATGCCTATAGAGTGTTATAGTGGATGGTTGCAGGATGGCAGCTTTGGAGGCCCTTCTGCAGAAGGAGTTAATGAATTTGATGGTGACCAACAAATTTGTACCTGGAGAACTTATCTTGGGGGAACCCAATATGGAAATACTTTTCCTGCTTTTCTTGGTCAAACGTTAGGAAATAAAAGTATTCCCTGGATTTGGCGTTATTGTGAGTCAAGAGTGTTGGAAGGTATTGCCGATTCCTTGGGTGGAAATCAAATGCGCAGGCTTATAATGGAGTACCGGGCAAAGCAAACATTAATTGATTTTGGAAAATGGACTGGTGCAATACGAGACATTGTCGATGATAATTTTGGTATTTCCATCGGTGCTGAATGGGAACCATATTTAATTGATGTTGATCCATGGAAAGCAACACCTTATGCTAAAACATCTAACGATGGGAATGGACTGCTTACACCTGAAGCACGTACCACCCCGGGTTGGTCTGGTGCTAATCAAATACCTTTATTGGTGTCGGGCGATACTGTGGCTGTTGACTTTATACCTATTGATGAGAATATGAGTTGTCAGTTGTGTTATCGTGCAGAAGATGGAACAACAATTTACAGTGAACCTGTTTTTAGTGGAACATGTAACCTGCGTTTAGATAAAAAGCCGGCAAATGATATTGTTTTTGCGGTGGTATGCAATACTGATTATGTTTATAAAGGCGAAGAAACCCGGACTGCACATTTCGATTATCAAATACAATTGGTTAATGGTATCGAAAAAGCTGCTAATATCCATCAAAGGTGGTATGCCTGGGACGAGGAGATTGAAAATATAGAAACCTCATCCGCAGCAAAACCATCTTTATCAAAACAATTAGCTGTATATCCTAATCCTGTTAAGGCAAATGGAATTGTTACTATTGATTTTCTTGGGGAATCTGATGAAGAAATGCAGGTCGAAATATTTAATCAATTAGGACAGTTGATCTATAAAGAAAAATGTACTGATGATTTAAAATTTGAATTAAAAGACAGACAAAAAACCGGGTTTTTGTACGTTAAGGTAAAAGGTAACGATGTGAACGATATTTTTAAAGTACTGGTGAAATAATTATATTCTAATTTCATGATGAAGCATGGGGAGTAAATTTTTCCCCATGTTTTTAGTTGTTTAGCCTTTGTTTTTCAACAATAATATAAGTTTTTTAAACATTACTGACAGTTAGTGGAATCATTTTAAAGTTCCTTTATCATGTCAACTAAAACATTATAAATATAGTTCGGATACAATTTTTCAAACTAACAAATACATTGTTTAACTAAATCATTAATAAATGAGATCTATGCTAAATCTACAAAAACGTTTATTGTTGGTGTTTTTTCTTTTTGCCTTGATTCCATCCGGAATTTTTGCACAAGGAAGAAACAT
>JAQICD010000031.1 GCA_027858715.1 Prolixibacteraceae bacterium | reverse complement strand
GATAAAACAAATGGGAAAATTGAAACGATTATTCAGGATATTCCTGCCGAAATGGTAATGTACCTGATAAATGCCATCTATTTTAACGGAACGTGGGCCAAAGAATTTAATCCCGAAAGCACCCAGCCAATGGGTTTTAGTGTCTCGGATGACGGATTTGTAGCGGTTGACATGATGGGGCGTGTCGATACGCTCGACTATCAGAAAAACGAAACGTTTTCAGCAATTAGAATGCCGTATGGAAAAGGTAATTTCAACATGATGGTATTTTTACCAAACGATAATAAAACGGTCGATGATGTAGCTGCTTCCTATACTTCTGAAAACTGGAAAAACTGGCAGGATAATTTTACGGAAACTCAAAATGTTGATATACGATTTCCAAAATTTAAAGTTGAGTACGAGAAAACACTCAACGGCATATTGAAAGATATGGGAATGAACCTGGCATTTACCGCTCAGGCTGACTTTAGCAGCATTAACCCTGCACGCGATTTATTCATCAGCTTTGTAAAGCATAAAACATTTATTGAGGTTGACGAAGAAGGTACCGAAGCAGCTGCTGTTACTATTATTGGTTTTGAAAATACATCGGTTAATCCTGACGAGCCTCAAAAAATCAATTTCCACTGCACAAAACCATTCCTGTATGCCATAACCGAAAAAGATACCGGTGCCATACTGTTTATGGGTAAAGTGGGCAACCCAGAGGAGGAATAAATTTCAGGTTTAACTATGCTTCGCTCCAATTCAGGTTTCAAGTTTTGGGTTGTTAAAGTTTTGAGTGTCGAGAAACAAGTAACCAGCATCGTGCATCGTGCATCGAGTAACCAGCAACTAATGACTCAATGACCAATAGAACTAATTGACTAAAGAAGCCTCTGATCCCTTGCTATATGCGAAAAATGCTGCAAAAGGAAATTATTCCTGATGCAGCATTTTTTTTTGTGCGTTGGCACTAATTAAAAGAACAATTCATATTTGTTTTAGTTTTGAATTTCCTTAAAATCAATTATTTAACTTTCCCGGGGTTTTTCTTTACAAAATCGTTCCAGTTTGAATACGCCTTTTTTTGTGTGGGTTTGTCCTGTTGAAGGTAGTGGCAAAAAGCAACGGCCACAGCATCTGTAGCATCCATGTCTGTGGGCAATTCGCTTAGCCCATACATTTTTTGCAGAAAATAAGCTACTTGCTCTTTCGATGCTCGCCCCATGCCGGTTATTGACTGTTTTACCTTTAGTGGTGCATATTCGAAAATAGGCAAATCGCGGTATAGTGCAGCGGCCATGGCTACTCCCTGCGATCGCCCCAGTTTCAGCATCGATTGTACGTTTTTTCCATAAAAGGGTGCTTCAAGTGCCACGTGGTCGGGTTTATATTCGTCAATAACACTAAGTACACGGTTGAATATATATTTAAGTTTGTCGTAATGTGTGTTGTATTTCCCCGGAGATATTATACCCATTGTGATTATTGCAGTTTTCTTTTGATCTACCTTTAGTAGTCCATAGCCCATAACGTTTGATCCGGGATCGATTCCCAATATGATGTTTGCTTGCTTCACCTTTTTTAAGTTTTTTAGATCTTTTTTTAAGTTTTGCTGTTTTTTTCAGTTTGTTGCAACAATATGCCCGAAACTATAAAAATTATTCCCACAATGGTAGTTGTGTGTATTTTTTCACCCAAAATTGAATGCACAAAGAAAAGCGATAAGAACGGGGCGATGTAAACCAGGTTTGCTATCCTAACACTGTTTGGAGCAAGCGAAAGTGCTTTTAGCCAAAGAATAAAGGTGATGCCGATTTCGAATAAGCCAATGTATATTGCTGCAGCTGTGCTTTTGTGATCGAAGTGTATATTTAGTTGCTGGTTTGTTGCAAGATATACGAGCAGGTACAGGCTGCCAAATACAAAGCTCACAAAAAGAGTGATGAGCTGGTCGTTTTTATTTTTCATACTAAAAATCCAATAAAACGACCATAATATTGAGCTACCCAAAGCAAGTAATACGCCTGATGTGCTGCTTTTTTCAATTGTAACATATTTGCCTTGCGAGGCAATGAGAACTACTCCTACAAAGCTGATAATCAGGGCTGAAAAACTCCGGGTGCCAATTTTCTGTTTTAACAAAGGAACTGATAGCAAAACCAGAACAATAGGCCATACCATGTTTAGCGGCTGTGCAACCTGCGCCGGAAGTAAGCTGTATGCTTTAAAAAGAATAATGTAGTATAGAAAAGGATTAATAGCACCAAGTAATGCAAAGTAAACATAATCGTTAAGCTTGAGTGTAATTAGCTTACTGGTTTTACGGGTGAGCAATAAATCTACACTTAGCACCAATACTGTAACTATCGAAGCAATAAAAATTAGTTGTGCCGGCTGAAAATTATTCAGTCCGATTTTAAATGCAGTGGGTACGGTTGACCAAAACAATATTGCTATCAGGGCATATAATACCGAGCGATTGGAGTTATTCGTTTTTAAAGATAAATTATTCAACAACGAAATCGGGCATTTCATAAGGCGTCATCTCTTGTTCTTGCGGTTTTCCGGTAATTTCACGATATCTGTTACGTGAATTGACTACATGGATGCTGCCGGGATATTCAATCATTATTCTTCGGTAAAGTTCTCCGGCTTCTTCTCTTTTGTCCATTTTTTCTTCGTACAAGCGAGCTAGTTTATACATTGCATCGTCGGCCATAGTCGAGTATGAGTATTCTTCAGTTATCTGGCGATAATAATCCGCTGTTTGCTCAAAGTTGAAGTTCTTTTGACTAATATCAGCTCTTTTCATCAATATCCGCTCGTTTAACGAGTGGTGCGGATATTCATTTGCCAGCGAATCGAGTATAAGCAAAGCCGTCTGATCGTTATTTCTGTAAACAGCAAGTTCGGCACGGGCATACATTTGCACTGGTTCGCTAATGGTGTCCATTTCGTAGTTTGAGGTAATCAGCAACGACAAATCCATCGCATCGTTGGCAATAAATTTTGATGTGCTTGCTTTTAATACATCAAGTTGCGCTTTTGCCCATTCAATATCACCAATGTAAAACGACAGATGAGCTCTTTTAAGCATTACCTCATCGGCCAGTGAATTTCCTTTGTTGGCTTCGATAATACGAGCATACAGCAGGGTGGCTTCCCATAATTTATTGTCGTAAACATAAATGTCGCCCATTTCAGTTTGCAGTACCGACCGACTATTATTGTTAAGCCCTGGTGATGCCAACCCTTTTTCAAGTACGTTGTACGCTTTTTGGGTATCATCCATGTAAAATGCTAAAAAGTGCGCATAAACACGAATAAGCTCAACGGTTTGCTGTGAGTAACCCATCATCCCTATAATCTCTTCAAATTGACTTGTGAGCTCACTGCCATTTTGTCTTTCAAAAGGCGGTGTGTTAATGTAACGCAGATAGCCGGTGCGTACAATTTCCAGTTTAACCTCGTTAATAACTTTGGGTTGTGGTGTTCTGTTTTCAAGATAATTTAAACCGTTCAGAGCTACTTCGTACAAACTATTTCGGGCGGCACTGCGCGAGAAATTTAAAATGTTGCTTGCTTCTTCTTTTGTTCTGCGGTCGAGCGCAATTGCATTTAACAAAGCTTGCTCGTAATTTTCTTCAATTGTAAAAAACCATATCAGCATTCTGTTGTATGCGACAATGCTTGGTTCGGCTTGTATGGCTTTTATAATTTCGCGTTTCAATGTTTCACGCAAACTGTTGTCAAAATCGTATCGCAGTAATGAACGTAACCGGGCTTGAACACTTGTTGTCTGATTTTCATTTTTTAGGAGCAGGGATAGGTATTCATCCATCATTTTATCATAGTTTCGCTGAAATGCATACACCGAGGCCAGGTTGCTGTGAAAATCTTCGGCGGGCATAAGCTGCTGTCCACGTAAATATGTTTTTTCAGCATATTCAAATTCGCGACGGTTGAAAAACGAGTTGCCTACATTTGTGATCGTTCCCTTATTTGGTTTTAGGTTGTCGATTATTTTGTTGTATGTTTTTTCAGCTTTTGGGTTGTCTCCCATTTCTTTATATACGTAGCCTAAGGTGATTTCGAGGTTAACATCATTGGTTTGTCTAATTTGTTTTTTCAGGTCTTTTTCAGCCTGCTCAAACTCTTTTAGATTAACCAGGCAGTTCACATAGTAGTTAAAGTAATGATTAACCCTGGTGGTTTCATACAAGTCCAGGTAAAGATCGCGTGCTTTGTCATATTCTTTATCGCGGTAATATTTCGAAGCGAGCTGCGATTTACTTAGCTGTTGCTGAGCCGATAAAGGTACTGAAAGCGTTATTAGTAATATGAATATCAAAATGTTTCTCATCTTCATTGTGTTTGCGAAACAAAAATAACAGAAAACGAACGAAACAAGCATGTAATTGAAAAAAATCCACGTTGCTGAATTTTTATATTACATGCTTATATTTTTATCAGTGTCGTTATTAATCAATGTATTAAGCCTGTAACCCAATTTTGGATATATGGGTTTTTAGTACTTTGATATTTAATAATTGCTACTTGAAAATTGAAGCAATTTTGTCAAATCCATCTTTAAATGAATCGGATGCTTCTGAAAAGGCTTCTTTTACCTCATCCCATTTTTCGTCAGAGGCTTCAAGTAATTCATTATACTTTACATATAAATCATCTTTTTGTTTTTGAAAATTTTGAGAAAATTCTGTCGAAATAGATTTGCCTGTAGGTTAGTAGTGTGAAGTTGTGGTTAATGCGAAACTTAAATTATTAATGTTTCATATTTTCTGTTAATTTTGCACACTTATTGAAAATGCGCAGAAAATGTTAGATAAAATTAAAGCCTTACAGCAGGAAATTGGGTCGATAACTGCCCAAACAAAAGAAGAAGCCGAAGCGTTACGTATAAAATATCTTAGCAAAAAGGGGGTGATACCTCAATTATTTGGTGAGTTTAAGAATGTACCGGCCGACCAGAAAAAGGCCATGGGTGCTGCCATAAACGATTTGAAGACTTTTGCACAAGATAAAATCAACAGTCTGAAAGAATCCTTTTCGGAAAAGAAAAGTGGTTCGCAGGGAGCTGACCTTACTTTACCCGGCGAATCGGTGAAATTGGGTTCGCGTCATCCGCTGGCCGTTGTAAGAAACGAAATTATCGACATTTTTGCACGCCTGGGTTTTGTTGTTGCCGAAGGGCCCGAAATTGAAGATGACTGGCATGTTTTTTCAGCATTGAATTTCCCGCCTGAACATCCGGCACGCGATATGCAGGATACGTTCTTTATTGAAAAAGACCCTGATATTTTGTTGCGGACCCATACGTCAAGTGTGCAGGTGCGGATGATGGAAAAAACACAGCCACCAATTAGAGCTATTTTTCCGGGACGTGTATTTCGTAACGAGGCTATTTCGGCACGTGCTCATTGTATTTTTCATCAAATTGAAGGTTTATATGTTGATGAAAATGTTTCGTTTGCCGATCTGAAACAAACCTTGCTCTACTTTGCACGCGAGTTTTTTGGTGAGAAAACTGAAATACGGCTTCGTCCTTCTTATTTCCCGTTTACCGAACCATCGGCCGAAATGGATGTAAGTTGTTCGATTTGTAGTGGCAAAGGATGCAACGTTTGCAAATATACCGGTTGGCTCGAAATAATGGGTTGCGGAATGGTTGACCCTAATGTGCTTAAGCTTTGTGGAATCGATAATCAAAAATATACCGGTTTTGCATTTGGGATGGGGGTTGAGCGTATTGCAATGCTAAAATACGGAGTGAAAGACCTGCGTTTGTTTTTCGAAAACGATGTGCGGTTTCTCAATCAGTTCCAGGCTGCGCATTAATTATAGCTGTGGTTGCGTGGAATAAAATAAAACGTTTTTTGCCCGACGGGTTCATTAGTCTCATCGTCGTAATGATTATTCTGGCCTATTTTGCGCCGGGCATAGGTGCGACAGGTAGCAGAGTTGAGCTGGTTCAAATAATTCATTATGCCATAATGGCTTTGTTTTTTTTCTATGGACTGAGATTAAAACCTGCACAACTTATTAATAACCTTAAAAACTGGAAACTCCATCTTACCATACAACTACTAACTTTCGTTTTTTGCCCGCTGTTTGTTCTGGTTTTTTATCCCTTTTTTAAAAATGGTGAGTTTTATACTCTGTGGCTGTCTGTTTTTTTTCTGGCAGCTTTGCCCTCAACCGTATCTTCGTCTGTTGTAATGGTTTCGATTGCTCGTGGAAACATATCAGGTGCAATTTTCAATGCGAGTGTTTCGGGTATAATCGGCATTATGATAACCCCCTTGTGGATGAGCCTCTTTTTGAGTACTGCCAACAGCGATTTTAATTTTTCGCAAACCTTGATTGACCTTACTATTCAGATATTTATTCCTGTTACAGCAGGACTACTACTTAATCGTTTTTGGGGTGGGTGGGCCACACGCAACAAACGCTATCTGAGCATGTTCGATAAATCGGTTATCCTGTCGATTGTTTACAATAGTTTTAGTAATTCGTTCATGAACGGTGTATTTACTTCAATTCCTAAATGGATTCTGATTTTATTGGCCATTGTTGTTATTGGTTTATTTTTTACTGTTTTTGGTTTTGCCGGCTGGTTAGCACGTAAATTAAACTTTAATCGTCAGGATCAGATAACCGTTTTATTTAGCGGTTCGAAGAAGTCGCTGGTACATGGTTCAGTTATGGCCAGTGTGTTGGTAGGGTTCTCTCCACTCGGAAGCATCTTCCTGGTCCCCATTATGATATACCACGCATTCCAGCTTTTCTATGTAAGTATAGTGGCTGGCCGCATGAGTAAAGAGGATCGGTAACTTTATTGTGTAATTTCAACAGAAAGCATATTATTTTTAATGTATAAACCTTTTAGGCTCGAAATGTAATTGAAGCATTTGGGTAGTGCCCCTGATAACTGATTGTTCGACAAATTGATATATTCAATTTTCTCCAATGAACACAATGTGTCTGGAATTGTGCCTTCAAGCCTGTTGTTATTTAAATCGAGTTTTTCCAAATTGTTGAGATTTCCAATAGATTCAGGAATCTTTCCAGATAACTGATTGTTGGAAGCTGTAATCATTTTTAATGTTTGAAGGTGACCAATATTTTCAGGAATAGAGCCAGTGAAATAATTGTCGGATAAACATAGAAAGGTGAGATTTTTTAAGTTGCTGATTTTATCGGGTAGCGTTCCTGATAAATTGTTTTCAATCAACGATACTCCTATTAGATTTTTAAGGTTAGAAAAAGTTGAAGGTAATTCGCCTTGTAAGTTGTTATTGCTTAACACCAGTTCGTTTAGTTCTGAAAGTGCTCCAATTTCATCAGGTATTGTTCCATTTAGTGCATTGTTTGCCAAATTTAGTTTTTTGAGCGATTTAAGTTCGCAAAATGATTCTGGTATAGCGCCTTCTATCTGATTATTATACAAAAAAAGTTCTTCGAGCTTTGTAAAAGCCTTGATATCAGCCGGCAACACGCCCTGGAGATTGTTTGATGCGAGTTCAATGGCTACCACATGACCGTCGTGTACTTTAAGTCCATACCATGTCGAGGGGGTGTAACTCTTAAACCAACCTTGATTGTTATTCCAATTATCGCCACCTGTTGAATTATAGAATTGAGCCAGTGCAACAATCTCTGACGAAGGTAGCCCCAAAATCTTTGAGAGATGAAAAGCAGAATTATTGCTCTCTCCCGAATGAACCAAGATAAAAAGAAGCGGTAAAATTACCAATCGGCTCATAATGTGCAGTGTTTATACAACAAATTTAATTAGTTCTTTCATCTTGTTTCTAAAATATGTGTGTTTTTGATGAAGTGATATATAATTTTGATGAACTAATTGTTTGCATAGACAAATTACAAAAAAAAATTACATCAACGGAGCGAAAAGACGGGCAAAAGATGAAGCAATTTTTTTATGTGTTGGCCTATTTTTCCACTCGTTGATTTTTAATTTTTTTGAATGCTTTAAGTCGTTGAGATATTGCATGGTAATTGCACCAGTGATTTTTTCGTCGTAAAACACTGCATTTACTTCAAAATTTGTTTCCAGACTTCGGTAGTCTAGGTTAGCCGAGCCAATAGAACATAAAACACCATCGGAGATTACAATTTTGCTGTGTAAAAATCCTTTCGTGTAATGATAAATTTTTATGCCGGCTTTAAGCATTTCGGTGATGTATGATTCGGTACTCCATCTCGAAATGAATGTGTCGGAATATTTCGGGATGAGTATGCGCACATCGATGCCTCGGAGTGCTGCTGCTTTTAAAGCAAACGTTATTTCGTCGTTAGGAATAAAGTACGGACTGGCAATATAAACATGGTTTTTACTTGATGTGATTGCACTGAAATAAAATTGGGAAATAGCGTGCCAGTTCGAGTCGGGGCCGCTCGAAATAATTTGCGTCAGATTATTTTTGCCTTCTTTTTCTTCGTGAAAGTAAATTTCATTGTAGATATTCTCTTTCGATACGTAGAACCAATCGTTTAGAAATATAGCCTGAAGTGCGTTTACAGCATTGCCTTCAATTTGCACAAAGGTGTCTCGCCAGTAATGATCCGAATTGCTTTTCTCGTTGTAGCGGTCGGCAATGTTTATTCCGCCCGTAAAGCCTGTTTTTCCATCAATAATGGCTATTTTCCGATGATTGCGGTAATTTACTTTTGACGATAGCAATGGGAAAATTACTTTTTGAAAACTGCGTAGATATATACCTTGCTTTTTTGCTTCTTTTTTCTTTTTTCGGGGTATTTTGTAGCTGCCCACACTGTCGTAAATAATGCGAACTTCAACTCCTTGCTGTGATTTTTCTTTCAGAATTTCGAACAGCTCATTGCCAATATTGTCGAATCTGAAAATATAAAACTCAAGATGGATATGGTGGCGGGCTTTACTTAATGCTAGTTTTAATTGGGCAAATGTTTCGCTTCCATTGTTCAAAATCTTAACTTTCTTATTGTGTGTTAAAAAAGCACGGTCGCTGTTGAGCAACAGCAACATAATGTCTTTTTTTTCGACAATTTTGGGATCCATATCCATTATTTTCACTCCGGCCAATTCCTTCAATTGGCTTCTTGATATGGCATTAACCCTGCGATGATAACGTAAAATTTTCCGGTTGTATAAAATTTGCTTTTGGTATTTTTGCCCGAAAAAGAAATACAAAACAACGCCTGCAAAGGGTATTAATGTGATAATCAGAATCCAGCTAATCGATTTTAGCGGACTCCGGTTTTCGAAAACAACCAACAATACCACAACAACTACCGTAACAATGTAAGCCACGTTAAAAAAGTGGCCTACATTGTTCATGAAACCGTTCCAGTAATAAGTGTACCACATTTTGAGCTAAGTATTACTCTGCAAAGTATTTATAAAACAATGGTATGGTTTCGACACCCTGGAAAAAATTCTCGAGTGGATAATTTTCGTTGGGTGAATGAATGGCATCCGATTCGAGTCCAAAGCCCATCAGTATTGATTTTACACCAAGAACCTGCTCAAATGTCGAAATAATTGGGATGCTGCCACCACTGCGTACCGGGATAGGTTTAACTCCGTAAGTGTCGATAAGGGCATTTTCGGCTGCACGATATGCTGGATGATCAATTGGGCATACATAGCCTTGACCGCCGTGTAAGGCTTCAACCTTAACCTTAACCGATTTTGGAGCAATGCTTTTGAAAAACCATTCGAACATTTTGGCAATTTCTTCGTGATCCTGATTTGGCACCAGGCGGGTTGAAATTTTTGCATGCGCTTTTGATGGAAGCACTGTTTTAGCGCCTTCGCCGGTATAGCCGCCCCAAATTCCGCAAACATCAAACGATGGCCGAATACCGGTGCGCTCTATGGTTGTGTAGCCATATTCACCAAAAAGTTTATCAACGCCAATGGCTTTTTTATAAGCTTCCTTGTCGAACGGGCGCTGGTTTAGTAGTTCGCGCTCTTCGTCCGATACTCTTTTTACTGTTTTGTAAAAATCGGGAATGGCAATGGCGTTGTTTTCATCGGTGCATTTGTCTATCATTGAACACAGAATGTTGATGGGATTTGCCACGGCACCGCCATACAGCCCTGAGTGCAGGTCGCGGCTGGGCCCGGTTACTTCAACCTGCCAGTATGCAAGCCCGCGTAACCCGGTGGTGATCGATGGTTTGCCGGGTGCCAGCATCGTAGTGTCCGAAACCAGTATCACATCCGATTTAAGCATTTCTTTGTGTTGTTCGCAAAATTTGCCAAGGCTGGGCGAGCCAATTTCTTCTTCGCCTTCAATCATGAATTTTACGTTGCATGGTAAAGTGTTGGTTTTTACCATGTACTCAAAGGCTTTGGCATGCATAAAGCCTTGTCCTTTGTCATCATCGGCACCACGAGCCCATATTTTACCATCTTTTATTACAGGTTCAAAAGGTTCGGTGTTCCAAAGTTCTAACGGGTCAACGGGCATAACGTCCATGTGGGCATAAACCAAAACAGTAGGTTTCGCCGGGTCGATAATTTTTTCGCCGTAGGTTACCGGGTTGCCCAGGGTTTCCATTACTTTGGCTTTGTCGGCTCCGGCATCCAGTAATAGTTTTTTCCAGTATTCGGCGGCGCGGTACATGTCGTCTTTATGTGCCGGTTCGGAGCTGATTGACGGGATGCGGATAAGTCCGAATAATTCTTCAATAAAGCGATCTTTATTCGCTTCTATGTATTCTTTGGGTGTGGTCATGATTAGTATTTTTTTTTCAGCAAATTACTAAAAATTTGGAGATCCGCTAACATGATTTTTAACAGCGAGAGAGCGTGGTTGATTTTATCGCAACAACCTTAGCCAGGGCTTTGGGTTTTCCGGTAGAGTGAAGTACACATGTCTATTGTCTTATGTCTAAAATCTAACGATCTACTGTAATGCTATCAGGCACAAATTTCAACGATATCGAATTCACACAATGACGTGTGTTTTTTTTGGTGAATTGTTCACCAATAAATACATGCCCCAAATGGGCGTCACAATTGTTGCAGGTTATTTCAGTACGGTGACCGTCGGCATCCAGCGTACGTTTTATGGTGCCTTCTATTTCATCGTCGAAACTGGGCCAGCCACAACCCGAGTGAAATTTTGAATTGGATTTATAAAGCGGGGCATCGCATTTTTTACAAACGTAAGTGCCGGGTTCAAAATGGTCGGTGTATTCGCCGGTTAACGGGCGCTCTGTTCCTTTCATTTCAATTACGTATTTTTCTAACTCATTCAGTTTATTGTATTGTGTTGAATCGCTTTGCATAACATTCAGGGTTAATATGATAAAAAATAGTGTGTTCATGTTTTCTAAGTATTGAGATTATTAGATTTTAGATATGAGACTGGTTGATGCCCATGAAAAATCACATACACACTACAATTATCCGGTGGTTTTTGTTGAGCGAATGTTGTTAATATTTCTAAAAATACACTTTGTATTTTACAGCCACTTCTTCTTCCTGAAAAACATCAGCATTACTACAGCCACTAACAACATAAAGCCCCACATAATGAAATAGCTGTATTTGAAGTGCAGCTCGGGCAGGTAATCGAAATTGGTCCCGTATATGCCGGCAATAAAGGTTAAGGGGATAAATATGGCTGCAAATATGGTGAGTACTTTCATTACCTCGTTGGCGCTGTTGCTCAGGTTGGTGTTGTAAATATTCAACTGGTCGCTAGTCATGGTATAATACACATCGATAGTCTCGATAGCATGGGTTATGAGGTCGTCGATATCGGCAAAGAATGGTTTTGTTGGTTTGGAGAGCAATACCGAATCACTGGCTTTCAGTTGCTTTGTGATTTCGCGCACCGGCCGCACAGCCTTGCGAATAAAGCTTATTTCGGTTTTATGGTGATAAATTTCATCAACAATCTCTTTGTTTTTTTTCGAAAGTATGTGTTCTTCATTCCCTTCGATAAGTTCGCCCAGCGAACCCAGGCACACCATGTAATTATCAACAATGGTATCGATAATGCGGTAGAAAAGGTAGTCGGCTTTTTTTGAGCGAAGTTTGCCAATGTTTTCTCGCATACGGTGGCGTATAGGTTCGAAAAAATTACCAACGCGCTCCTGAAACGAAATGACGTAATTGCTGCCCAGCACCAGTGTGATTTGTTCTGATTGTACATTTTGCAAATCGCTTGCGTATTGTACCTGTTTCAGAAAGATTACAATGTTGCGGTTGTCTTCAACCATTTTCGGGCGTTGGTCTGTGTTGACAATATCTTCAAGTACCAGCGGCGAAAGGTCGAATGTACGTCCAACCTCGTTAATCACATCGGGGTTATGCAGTCCGTCGATATTCACCCAGTTTATATGTTTATCCGACATTTTCGACACCAGTTCTTTAACATTGTCGGCTTCGTGTTCCACTACCTCCGTTTGGTTATACGAAATAAGCCTGAAGCGGGGCCTGTCCATCTTTTGGTTGCCAATGAATGTAACATTTCCCGGACCTTTGTCGATAAGTGCTTTTCGGTTTTTTATAAATCGTGCCATGGTTCATTGTGTTAAGTTGTTGCAATTGTGTTAGTGCTTGCTTAGCAAACTTAACGTTTTTTGATCTATGTGGCAATACCTGGATAAAAGTGCATAATTCCGTTTACGTATTTTGAATTTTTTGAAAGTCTAAATGGGATATACTGAGCAACCTGACTTGCCTCATCATCATGTTCTTTTGCATACTTCATTTCAATAACAAACATCGAGTTGTCGCTAGCCGGTCTTCCAAATTGTATGCTGCGGTTAAAATGATAATATTGCATCTTTGAATCGAAAGTAAACCTGAAACGACGGTCGAAACTTTCGAAGTAACGTCTGCTGTATGTGTTTAGCAGAACAGGTTCCAGAAGTTTCATTTTTTCAATAACATCGGCAGGTACATCCGATGAAACAATAAGGTTGATAAGGTTGGCTTTTGTGAGCGTTTCGTTTATTTCTATTTCGTTAAGTAGAAATGATTTTTTATATCCGACCAGCCCTTTTTTAATTTTTATTTCAAGAATTGGTCTTACTAGTCCCTTTAATTCTTCGTACCATCTGATGCGGTATTTTACCCGTTTGTCTTTTCCCATATGGTTGTCGGCAAAAAACTCGAGCGAAGGGGTATCGAAGTAAATGTTATTCACTTTTCGAGCACGATAACGCTCACTAAAAGCTGCGGGATGCAAGCGTAGTATTGTTTCTGCCTTGTTTATAAATTGCACTTCGGCAGTAAACTTACGCTCGTAACGGTAATAATCTAAAGCAGTATAGTTTTCGGCCAACATTAATATACTGTGTTATCAATGAATGAAATTCTTACTTTATCCGATATTTTTTCTAATTCGCGATGGAGCTCTTGTAGTTGTTCTGTTTTTTTAACTTCAATCCACCACGACGATTCAACCGCTTCTTCGGTTTCGTCGTAACGGGTTAATTTTGCAGCAGGCAGAACTTTGTTTATTATTTTTTTAATGCTGTTGAGGTCAACATTAGCGCGGTCGGTACTGCTGATATTAAGAAAAAGGTTTTGTTTTTCCGATTTGTTATTCATGTAATAACGTATCCATATAATAAGCAACATTACGCCGGTAGCAACTATAGTAACCAAACGTTGATTTGCTCCAAAACCAAGTCCTACCGCAATAGTGAAAAATAGATAAGCAAGTTCTTCGGGTTCTTTAATGGCAGCTCTGAAACGCACAATCGAAAGTGCACCAACCAAACCCAGCGACAATGCCAGCGAGGTTTTTACAATAGAGATAATAAGCATTGTAGTAAAAGCGATAAGAATGAAATTGGCCGCAAAATTTTTTCGACCCGAAAGCGAGCGAGCGCATACGCGATAAGTTAGCGACAGGATAATCATTAGTGCAATAAGAAGGGCAGAGTTGATTAAAAAGTCAACAACTGACACTTGTGCGTTTTCTGAAATCAGAAATTTTTGAAATAAACTCCACTTGTCCATATTTTTTTTTAATAAAAGCGTTTTACCAAGTTACGGGCATCGCCTTTGATTATTTTATTATCGATAGTTAATGTTGATTCTTGTTCAATAAGATGGAAAAACATGTTGTCGGTAAATTCCACATTGTAAATAATTAATTCACCTGGTCCATATTCCGGTTTTTTCACGTAGGCCGACAAACCATAAACGTTGTTGTTTACCTTGCTGTTGTGCACAATTACCGACGATTGGTCTTTTGATGCTATACCTATGTTGCATCCATGTATTTTAGCATTTCTCACAGTTAGTGTAGAACCTTCACCTCCGCTGATTCCCTTATCTTCAGCATTCGAAACTTCACAGTTGATAATGTCAATTACACTTCCCGAGAAGTCGATTCCGTCGTTTCCGGGGTGGTCGAAAAAAGTATTGGCGACACGACCAGTACAAAAATCAGAGTCGAAGGCATCGGCGTTAGCCAGAGTGAAAAGGCAACTATCAACATCGAAATGACTGCGTACCATATTAAGAGCATCATCGCAACCAACATTTCGGGCAAATTCAACATGCCGCATTTCAACATCCGATTCGTAGAAGCACACAGCAGCGGGCGTAAACCATCCGTTAAAGTTTAGGTTCGAAAGTCCTTCGAACACAACGTGCCTTAATTTAGATGTTTCAGAAGCCTGAAATACATTAAATGCACGAGCAGTGTGGTCTGAGGAAATCACCCTGATTTTGTTATTTTCGGTTCCACGGAAAAATACAGGTGAATAACTTACAAACGTTGCTTTGTTCCTAATGTCGATATTTGTGCCGGCTTTAAAAATTACTCTGTAGCCAGTAGGTATTATTACATGCTTGTCGATATCAATTTCTCCTTCGAATGTAATAGTTTTCCCATTAATTGTATAGTAGTTGCTTTGTGGAAACTCTACTGATCTTTCTACAATTTGTCTCGATGTAAGTGATTTTGGTGCATCCCATGGGGTAATGGGTACAAAAATGATTTTATCAGCAGATGGAATCTCTACAATCACTTCGTCAAAATGATTTTCGACTTCGAAATTTGTCGCCAACCATGGTTCGCTGATAGGCGGTACAACAAGCGGCTCATTGTATTTTTTATCGAAGACCTGATTGTTTAGTTTGCCACTCAGAATTTTTATTGTATCGCCAAAAAAGTTTGCTACCTGTAACAATGGCTGACCATCGACACCGGTAGAGCGATGAACATGAATTTGATGCCTAATAAATTGGTCGTAGAAGTTTTTTGAGAATTGAACTGGCTTAAAATTGATTTTAGCAGCACGTTTATAATACTCGGTATTGCTTATTTTGTCTGCCATGTCGGGTAACATCTCGCGGAAAAGTTTTGCATTGCGATAAATGTATTCTCCGTTGTATTTATAATATGGGTATTCGCGTTTTATCATTGCTTCGTCGTCATGAAGTTGTTTTTTAATGCTGGCAAATTGTTGTTTCAAAAAAGTGTCGTTTGTGAATTTTTTTGCATGTTCATAAAAACTGTTCATATAAATGGAGTCTTTTAACGGCCAGTAAAGCAGCACTGAGCTTCGTTTATGTAGGTCTTCAGTAATATTCTCAATTTGTCCAAAATAAGGGGCAAAATCATATTCAATGTTTGGCACATAACTGGCATCATAAGTAATGGGTTCGAGGCGACATAAAACAGGATTGTAGTAATATCTTATATTGTGCCATGCCATGCCATGAAAGCCTTCGTGTAACAAATTGTTGACAAAAAAAGCAGATAGTTTATCGCTGTCAAAAATATCGGATACGTCCGTTTTTATAAACTGCATTTGATGCATGAGTGACTGAGCTTCAATGAATTCATCTCTAAAAAGTGGATCGCCTATAATACGGCTTTGTTTGAAAGCAGTTATAGGTGCACATTCGAAAACAGGCACCTCATATCCTTTGCCTGTGCTTTCTCCAAGTTGAATACGTTTCCACGTCATGGTTTCGTCGAAACGTACAATCGGTCCTTCGCGTCGCATGCGACTTTCAAGCAATTGTTTGTCGAAGTGTTCTTCCCATGCATAAACACCTCGGCTTCTTCCGTTAATTGATAAGGGTGTAAAACCGAAACGGGTAGTTAGTAAATCGTTGTTGAGTAAGAATTTGTGTAGCACCCATTCGTGCTGAAAATTTCTTGCGAGTGGTGTTTGTACCGAAAACGATTTCATGCCTCGCCATGCTTGGGTTGTGGCTGTTTTTACACGGAATGAAATTTTATCGCCCTGTATGTGGTCAAGCCAGTCGCCTTTCAGACGTATGTCGCATTCGAAATAATCGTCATCGGAAAAAACAATAGCGTTTTGATAGTCGGTATCGTCAACTATTAAAACTCCCTGTTGGAAGGCCTCGTAGCGTTTTGCGTTTATTTGTTGCTCGGCATTTTGGTCGTAAAATATTTTAAATGTGCTGTCGATCGAGAATTCTGGATAATCTTTTTTGGGTTTTCGCTGAATGAAAAAATTATCGAAGTAAACGGTGTCCTGACCGTTGTTCCAAACATATAGTTTAATTTTATCGTTGATGTTAAGCGGAATAAAGAACTCAAGCTCAATTTTTTCCCAGCCATCTGGACTTGTTTCTACAACATGATTGCTCGCGGTATAAAAATCATCTGCGCTTGCAACAAGAACACCTTTTGTGTTTAAGGTGTCGCCGATGGAAGCTGATTTTATGATTTTTCGCCATGCCGATGCATAAAAATATTCGTCTGCATTTGCTTTAGGTATCGAAATAGTAAAGCCATAAGGAGTTTCGGGTGTAAGCCTTAACGAGTAATCTCCCTCGAAAGAATGAAGGTCAGAGCGGTTTTGTCCGTTGTTGTATTTTATTGAGTGAGCGTGAGCATCAATGAATTTAGTGCCGTCGTCAGAGATCAGTTCAGCATTACAAAAATATTCAAATTCTTCTTGCAGAATACGTACATTATCGGGACGGCATGAGCCTGTTACTAAAGATATAATTATAGCAATAAAGAGTACTCTGCTTATCTGATACTTCATTTTTATTTGAATTGAGAGCCAAAAGTAATACTTTCGTTTTATATTGCAAAAGCTTTAATCTTTGTTATGATATATTGAAATGTGCAACTATTATTTAGTGTGAATTTTACTTGTTTTACCCTGTTTTTTTATGTGCACAATATGAGAAATTTCTTGGTACGTCACAAAACGATTGTTTGTATAGTATTTTGCCGTATCAAAACTCCTACGTTTTGCTTGGTACTACAAGACAAACAGCATCAAGTTCAACAGATTATTTTATAGTGAAGACTGACTTAGCGTTTAATGTTAAGTCGGTTAATGTTTTTGGTAATTGCTCACCAAGATACAGGCTACGATTTGTTGTCTGGGGAAAATGCTTTTTACATAGTAGGAAATAGTTGGGGAAAAGGTTCGGGTAGAAATGACTTTGCTTTAACCAAGCTGGATATGTCAACAGACGTATTGTGGCATAATTATTTCGGACACTCGCATGACGAGTATGCACTTCAAGGTTTTAGATGTAATGATGGGGGCATTGTTATGGTCGGCTTCACTAAGAGTTTTGAGCCTTACGGGGATATTTATCTGGTTAAGGTTACACCTGAGGGAGAAAAGATATGGGAGGCTAATTTTGGTGGTGAATATGTCGATTATGGATTTGCAGTTACTGAAAATAAAAATGGAGAATTGCTTGTAGCTGGTGTCGAAGGCGGATTTTTTCTCCCCACACGCGCTGATTTTAAAAGCCGTAATGCACGAATAATTCTGATAAAAACGGATAGCGAAGGTAAAGGGTTGTGGCAAAAAGTGTTTGAAAGCGAAGGCCACGAATGGATTAAAGCTATTGTTGTTGCTTCCGGAGGTGGCTATCTCCTTTGTGGAACTACGCAGGATGGGGCGCATGGTGGATTTGACATGCTTTTAATGAAAATTGATGACGATGGAAATGAAATATGGCGGAGAACATACGGTGGTAAGGGGTGGGATAAAGCCGAACAATTGACTTTAAGTACTGATGGCTATATTTATATGGCAGGAAGTAGTGTTGTTGAAAAGGGAGGAGTAGATTCCGGTATTCTGCTTGTTAAAACAAACCCAGATGGTGGAATTATTTGGGAAAAAAGATATAAAACTGAAGGGAAAGATTACGCAAGCGACGTCATTGCTACCCCCGATTCTGGCTGCGTGGTGGCAGGATATTCAAGTGTTGGTGAATTTGGTAAAAGTGACATGTTGTTGTATAAATTGGATTCAGATGGAATTGCTCAGAAAATTACAAGAATATTACCCGACGATGATGAAGTAGTGTCACTTAGTTTGTACCCAATTCCGGTTACCGATAACCAATTCTTCATTGAAATTCAGACATGGGAAAGTTCAAAATTTGAATTGCATGTTTATGATCTTAATGGCCGAATTTGTCATACTTCAGAAATTTGGTCAAATCAAAAAGTTTCAGTATTTCCAGAATTGACGAGTGGCGTTTATGTTTATGTGATTAGATATGTTTTCAAATGTATAAGCATCTAAATCTCCCATGATACATATAACCTCTATTCCACGTTTTTTTACATCCACAAGCTTAGGATACACTGCATTTATATATGTACTGCCAATGGTATCGCAGTTGAAGTTGTAATACACAAGATTGCTGTTGGTTCTCCAGAAAGCTTTTTGATTAATGCCGGGAACATCGTTCCAAAGCCCGTGATGTGCTAAAATAATGAGATGCGACGATTCTGTAATCGTATCGCAGGTTTCAGAAATTATACGGTATTGATCATTCAGTTGTTCACAGTGGTGGGGGGTGAGATTCATGTTTTCAAGCCGTTTGTCAACTTTGTCACCTACAGTATGGCATTGGTAAGTATGTCCAACAAACATGTATTGCAATGTGTCGGTGGTTTGTGCGGAAATGTCAATTGTATTTACAATGACGAATACGAATAATATTGATAGTGTGTGTTTCATGTTTGGTGTAACTGGACTCTTTTAACTAATCTCTTTCTGGTCGTGAGAATTTACAAACAATATAGTACCTAATTCGTCGTATCCCATAAATATTTCTTCTTTTCTCTTTTTCAGTGTTTCGTATGAGAATCCTATAATTGTGAGTGCAGCTCCAACCGAATATTCATTGATAATAGTTTTAGAAGAAACATCATCCTGTAACGGTAAAATGGTAATATTTTTTTCATGTATTGGCAAACGACCTTCGATTACCATCTTATTGAGCTTTTCTTTGGTTTTTTCAATATCCTGTTGCTCGCAAATATTAAATATTTTTATTGCCGAATGTTTCCAGTCGGGATGTCCAAGTATAATGAAACTCATAAGTATCATCAGGTTGGCATTGTCGTAATCAGCTGAGCGTATCCATATATGAATTCCTCTTTTCACATCAAATGGCTGGTTGGCTGAAGCCAAAATACAAATGTCAAAATTACCTGCTCGTATTAGGGCAATATTGTCGATAATATTGTCAAGGTTTTTTGCAGTTCGCTTATCAAAATCGAGCATTACCATGTTGTTTTCCATGCCCGAAATACCAGGCATTTGTATCGATTGCGCTATGGCTGAAGTGTACGAGGGAGATATGAGAGAATCGATATATACATGCTTTTCAATACCTGAAAACAGCATTTTAATTTTTGCAATTTGTTCTTCGGCCTGGTGGTTGGTTGCTTTTGAATAATAGCCTTCGATTAAATGCAGGTAGGTTCCAAAGCCATATTTGTACGATACCCAATTGAGTAATTTCACCATGTCGTAGCGCTCGAAGGTGTCGTGAGAAATTCCCAATACACTGGGGCGCCATTCCTGCTTCGTGTTGTTTTTTTGTTGCATCTGTACATAAATGTGCAGCTGGCGGTTAAGCTGAAAAAGTGTGTTGGCAAATATTGTTTGAAACCCTTTTTCATTCTTGTTTTTGTATGAGATGTAAATGTATAGTATTGCCATAACCACAAAAGCAGAGATAGCATAAAGTGAATTAATTTTAAACATTACCCAAAATGCTACAACAAATCCAATAAGTGAGATGTACCATTTTGATTTAAATGATGGTCTGTACGAAGGCGATGCTCCGAAATGATTCAGAAAAGAAATAAGACAAATAGCGCCGTATGTAACCATAAAAAACATCGAAATAATTTCAGCCACGGCATTTACATCGCCAATTATTACAAAAACAAAGGCAATTACAACGGTAACTAAAGTAGCATTAACTGGGTTGCCACTTATGCTTCGCGAAAGCCAGATATTCAGTTTACGTGAAGGGAAAGAGTAATCGCGTGCTAATGCCTGAAGTGTTCGGGGAGCAACCAAAATGGAGCCTATTGCCGAAGAGAAGGTTGAGGCAGCTAACCCGAGCGGAATGATGGCGACCCCGGCAATAGCAATATTGGCCATTATTAGTTGATTTTCTATCATATCGTTTGGTGAAGCCGAGATGGCCAGTTTATACACGATGAGAAAATATATAAGCATTCCCGATATCGTTGCCAGGGTTGTTCCTAGCGGGATTGACTTTGAAGGTTTCTCTAAATCGCCCGATAGACCTACACCGGCAGTCATACCCGTAAAAGCTGGAAATATAATTGCAAAAACCATGAAAAAACTACTTCCGTTTCTGAATTCGAAATTGCTGAGCGAAATTGATGTATTTGCGGCATAACCTGTTTTGCCAAGAAAAAACAGTATTAATGAAACAAATAAGATGACTATCACAAAATAGAGCATTTTGACACCTATACTTGCACCTTTTTTGAGTATCAATACGGCCAGCAAGGCCATAATCGGAATGCTAATTACTTGCCGGGGAAGATTAAAGTCAAACTGTTGCAATACCCAATTAAAAAGGAATTCAAACGATTCGGTAAAAGCAATAACATAAAAAGCTACACTAATAGCTTGCGAAAAAAATAATGTGAATCCGATAGTTGAGCCGATATTTAAACCGAACGAACGCGAAATAATAAAATATTCGCCACCACCCTGTACCCGTTTGTTGGTGGCTAACTCAGATATTGCAAGCGCTGTAGGGATGGTAACCAGGTGGCCTAAAAGAATAATCAGGATAACGCCCCAAAAACCAAGTGTGCCAACTGCAAATCCAAAACGTAAAAAAAGAATGGCTCCCAGAATTGTCGATATGGCAGTGAAAAATACCGGTGCTGTTCCAAACTTCTTTATTTCAGTCATTGTCGTAGTTATTTAGTTTATTTCTTTTTGATCGTGTGAGTTAACAAAAAGTACCGTGCCGAGCTCGTCGTAACCCATAAATAGATTTTCTTTCTTCTTTTTTAGTGTTTCGTGCCTGAACCCTATAATAGTGAGAGCAGCATCGGCTGAGTGCTGGTTTATTAGCGATTTTGGTGAGATATCATCCTGTAGCGGAAGAATATTGATGTTCTTGGCATAGATAGGCAAACGACCTTCGATAACCATTTTGTTAAGAGATTCTTTTACATTTTCTACGTCTTGTTCTTCACAAATATTGAAGATTTTAATTGAAGATTTTTTCCATTCAGGATGCCCCAAAATAATAAAACTAAGCAGTATCATAAGGTTTGCATTGTCGTAATCTCCCGATCGAATCCATACATGAATGCCATTTTTGGGCTTAAATGGTTGATTGGTTGATGCTAGAATGCAAACATCAAAACAACCGGCTTTTATTAAGGCTAAATTATCAATTATATTATTAAGATTTTTGCCTGTGTTCTTGTCGTAATCGAGAATTACCATGTTGTTCTCCATTCCGGATATGCCTGGAAGTTGTATAGCCTGTGCAATAGCTGAAGTATAAGATGGAGATATCAGAGTGTCGATAAAAACATGATTTTCAATGTCTTTAAATAGATCTGATATTTTTCTTATTTCTTTCTGAGCCTGCGTGTATGATGTTTTGGAATAATAGCCTTGAATTAAATGAAGATAGGTTCCAAAACCATACCGATACGACATCCAGTTTAATAGTTTAACCATATCGAAACGCTCAAACGTATCTTGTGATATTCCAAGGGCACTTGGTCGCCATTCTTGTGTCGAGCTGTTTTTTTGTTGTTTCTTCACATATACATGCAGTCCGCGGTTAAGTTGGAAGAGTGTATTGGCAAAAATAGCCTCAAAGCCTTTTCTGTGCTTATTTTTATGAGTTATAAAAAGATACAGAAGAGTCATAATTCCAAATGCGGAAAATGCATATAAAGAATTGATTTTAAACATAACCCATACTGAAATGATAAACCCGATGAGCGAAATATACCATTTCGATCGAAATGAAGGCCGATACGAAGGGGATGCACCAAAATGGTTAAGGAAAGATATCAGGCAAATTGCGCCATAGGTTACCATGAAAAACATTGAAATAATTTGAGCTACAGCGTTTACATCGCCCATAAATACAAATACTAATGCAATAATTGTGGTAATCCAGGTTGCATTTACAGGTTCGCCATTTTTTTCCAGGGCTAGCCACTTGTTGATTTTTTCAATAGTAAATGATTTATCGTCGGCCAGTGCTTGTAGTATTCGTGGAGCAACTATTATTGATCCTATTGCTGATGAGATAGTTGAGGCGGCAAGGCCTAGCGGTATAATTACCACTCCGGCGATTGCAATGTTGGCCATTACCAGTTGGTTTTCGATCATATCTTCGGGCGAAGCAGATATGGCCAGTTTATAAACAATGAAAAAATAAACAATCATACCTCCGATGGTTGCCAGTGTTGTGCCCCAGGGTATTGATTTGGATGGCTGCTTTAAGTCGCCCGATAAGCCAACACCTGCGGTCATACCTGTAAATGCAGGAAATATTATGGCAAAAACAATGAAAAAATCGCTCCCGTTACGGAATTCAAAATTGCTGAATGAGATAGATGATTCAGCAGAATATCCGGTATTCCCAATGAAAAATAGAACCAGGGAAGCAAATAAAACAACGACTACAACATAAAGCATTTTCATGCCCAAACTAGCTCCCTTTTTCAGAATAAGCACCGATAAAATGGCCGTAACCGGAACACTAATGGCTTGCCGGGGCAAAATTACATTGTGTTCTTTCAGTACCCAATTGAATAGAAACTCAAACGATTCGGCAAAAGCAATAATATAAAAGGCTACACTTATCGCTTTTGAAAGGAAAAGGGTAATGCCAATGGTTGAGCCAATATTTAGTCCAAAAGAGCGCGAAATAATAAAATACTCACCTCCACCTTGTACTCGTTTATTTGTAGCTAGTTCGGATATGGCCAGTGCCGTTGGAATAGTTACCAGGTGACCTAACAGAATTATCAGGATTACTCCCCAGAATCCCAGCGTTCCTACAGCAAAACCAAAACGTAGAAAAAGAATTGCACCTAATATTGTTGAAATTGCAGTGAAAAAAACAGATGCCGTGCCAAATTTTTTGGTGTTGCTCATAAATTATTTGTTGTTTTTGTATTTCACTTCGTACACATCGGTGCGTCGGTCTTTAAGGTTGCGTACTCCGCCGTATGCATGTAGCTCGCGCAGCAGGTCGATATCTACGTCGGCTACCAGTATCATTTCGGTATTTGGTGTCGATTCGGCTTTAATGCCGTTGGCTGGGAACGAAAAATCGCACGGGGTAAAAACGGCCGATTGTGCATATTGTATGCTCATGTTCTCGACCCGTGGCAGATTACCCACGCATCCGGCTATGGCAACATAACATTCGTTTTCGATGGCACGCGAACGGGCACAGTAACGAACTCTTGAATACCCGTTTTGTGTGTCGGTGAGGAAAGGAACAAAAAGCAGGTTCATCCCTTTGTCGGCCATAATGCGTGATAATTCAGGAAACTCAACATCGTAGCAGATAAGCACGCCAACCGAGCCGCAGTCGGTTTCGATGGTGCTCACAAAATCGCCGCCCTGCAAACCCCATACTTTTTTCTCGTCGGGGGTTACATGCACTTTGGTATAAGTGTCGTAAGTACCATTGCGGTGGCACAAATGGCCAACGTTGAACAGGTGATTGCCTTCTGAAATATAAGGCATGCTGCCGGTAACAATATTTACGTTGTAACTAACGGCAAGCTGTACAAAGCGATCACGAATAACATCAGTATATTGAGCCAGTTTGCGAATGGCTTCGGCCTCATTTAAATCGTTATAACTGGCCATAAGTGGAGCATTGAAAAACTCGGGGAACAATGCAAAATCGCTATTGTAAGCCGCCACAGCATCGATGAAAAATTCAGCCTGTTCAAACAACTCATCAATGTTTTTGTAGGGGCGCATTTGCCATTGAATCAGCCCCAGTCTTACAATCGATTTGTTGGTTGAAATAATAGAAGGTTTTTTCTCGTAATAAATATTATCCCATTGCAACAATACAGCGTAATCCTTCGATTCTTTATCGCCGTCCTGATAGTTTTTAATTACTTTTTTTACATGAAAATCGTTCGAAAGTTGAAAGTTCAGAGTTGAGTCTTCAATTTCGCGTTCCCGTACTTTCTGTATATATTCTTTGGGCGAAAACTGGTTGGCATATTTATGATAATTCGGAATTCGGCCTCCAAATATTATGGCTTTCAGATTGAGGTTTTCGCACAACTCTTTACGTGCGTCATACAACCGACGTCCAAGCCTGAGCCCACGATAATCGGGCTCAATAAATATTTCGATGCCATACAGTACATCACCGTTTTTTGTATGTGTCTTGAAAGTTTCGTTGGCTGTTATTTCGTTGTAGCTGTGTGTGTCGTCGAACAGACTGTATTTTACAATAATAGACAAGGAGGCACCTACAATTTTTTCATCAACCAAAACGGCCATCTGACCTTCGGGAAATAATCTCAGTAGTTTTTCTATGCTCTTACGCTCCCAGTATGAATCGGGCCACTTTTCGTAAGCTATTTTCATCGATTCAATAAGTCCGTCGTAATCTTTTATGGTAAGGTGTCGTAATTCAATTTTTCCTATTTCTTCCATTATTATTGTTTTTAAACTCATCAAATGTACAAGTTTTTCATTAAACTCCGAATAGCTCTAAAATACAGATTTTACTGGTATATTTGTATAAGCAAATAATCAAATTTTAAAGTAATCTTGTGAAACGATTTTTGTCCATTTTATCAAAGTTGGCGTTTGTGTTAATAATTTTAGCACTGGCATTGATATTTTTGTTTTTATAACCGCTCATTATTTCTACTTTTGTCAACCTCAATAACAAATTACTGAAATAATGAGCGGATTTTTTGGGGCAACCCTTACCAACGACTGCGTTGCCGATGTTTTCTACGGTACCGATTATCATTCACACTTAGGAACAAAACGCGGAGGTGTTTCATTTTTCTCTGAAGAAGGAGGATATCAACGAGCTATTCACAGTCTCGAAGACGGTTATTTCCGTAACAAGTTCGAAAACGATGTTAACGGGTTCTCAGGTAATTCCGGAATAGGAATAATCAGTGATACCGAAGCACAGCCGCTTGTTATCTTTTCACATCTTGGGCGTTTTGCGCTTAGCACAGTTTCAAAAATTAACAATATTGATGAACTGGCTGAACATTTTTTAAGTCAGAATAAAATGTTCTCTGAAACCAGCCAGGGGGGAATTAACCCTACCGAGTTGATTGCCATGTTGATTTGCGAAAAACCTACATTTAAAGAAGGTGTCGAAAATGTTTACGACTCGATTAAAGGTTCTTGTTCGTTGCTTATTTTGAATGAAAAAACGCTTATTGCAGCCAGGGATAAATACGGACGCACCCCAATCGTAATAGGAAAAAAGAGCAGCGGATATTGTGCTGTAAGCGAAACTTGCTCATTCGAAAATCTCGATTATTCGATTGAAAAATATATAGGACCCGGCGAAATTGTTGAAATAACCCCCAACGGTTACAAAACAATTAGAAAGGCAGAGGAAAAGATGCAAATATGCTCTTTCTTATGGGTATATTACGGTTACCCTCCTTCGTTTTACGAAGGAATTAATGTTGACGAAACCCGTTATCGCAGTGGAGCTAAACTTGCCGAAAAAGATGATATTGAGGCTGATTTTGTTGCCGGAATACCCGATTCAGGTGTAGGACATGCACTGGGTTATGGCAATGAAGCCGGTGTGCCAAAGATGCGTCCGTATGCAAAATATACGCCCACCTGGCCGCGGAGTTTTATGCCGCAAAACCAAGATATGAGAGAGCTGGTGGCTAAAATGAAACTAATACCCAACAGCGCACTTATAAAAAACAAAATCGGGATTTTTCTCGACGATTCTATTGTTAGAGGCACACAGCTTAAAGACAATGTGAAGGATTTGCAGGCAGCCGGCATCAAAGCGATGCACATGCGTATTGCCTGCCCCCCGTTGATTTATCCATGCGAATATCTGAATTTTAGTCGGTCGCGAACAAAGCTTGAACTTGCTACACGCAAAGCTATTTTTAAGATAGAAGGTACCGAAGATGCCGACTTTTCGAAATATGCAAACCCCGATACTCCGGAGTATAATAATATGCTTGAACAAATCCGTAAAGATTTGGGGCTTACATCACTGAAATTTCAAAAACTCGACGATTTGGTTAAGGCTATTGGTTTACCCAAAGAAAAGCTCTGTACCCACTGCTGGGATTGCTCGAGCTATGGCGAATAATTTCTGGCTTTTTTGTTAGTTCATTTGTGTTATATTTCTCTATCTTTAATTCTTTTAATTTTTCTAAATTATGGAACGAAAAGAAGAAATGCAGCGTTACATAGATAAGTCGAAAGAAATTGCAAACCGATCCGAAGTAATTTCCGGTATTTATAATTATTGCGACCGCTGGTGCGACCGTTGTACTTTCACATCGCGTTGCAGTCTTTATCTTACTGAGCAAGAAATGGGCTGGGATGAGAATGCTGATATGGAAAATCAGGAGTTCTGGGACAGGATGTCGCTGGTTTTTGAATCGACGATGGAGATGTTGCACGAATCGGCACACAAATTTGGAATCGACCTCGATAATCCCGGTGATGTTGATATCTCTGAACCTGAAGAGACCGAAATCGAGCAATTTGCACGCGATTACACTTTGGATATACATAACTGGTTAATAGATAGTCAGGATTATTTTGATGAAAAGATGATTTCAATAGCATCGGATAGTACTGAGAACATTGTGTCAGTTACCGATGCGCTTGAAGTAATTGAGTGGTATTCGATGTTTATTACTGCAAAAACACACCGAGCGTTTTATAGTTATGAACTCGAAAAAGATGCAGATGAACTTTCGGGCGACAGTCAGGGTTCTGCAAAAATTGCAGTGATTGGTATTGAACGAAGCCTGAAAGCTTTCACAGTTCTTTACCACCAATTGCCAGAGATGGAAGACGACCTCTTAGGTTTTATGGTGCATCTCGAGAAACTCAAAAAAGCTATTCTTGTCGCTGTGCCAGATGCAATGGAATTCAAACGCCCCGGTTTTGACGATTAGTAATTTAAAGTGTAATTAACGCACTCCTTTTACATTCATTTCGAGGGTGTAAATTGCTCCCATGGCTGTAATGAAAAGTGTTTTGTTCTCTTTGCCGCCAAAAGTAACGTTAGCAGTCCAATTCTCTTTATTCGGAATGTGCATTATTTGCTTGCCGTTCTTATCGAAAACAGTAACGCCGTCGCCAGTCAGGTAAACATTGCCTTGTTCGTCGATGGTCATGCCGTCGGAGCCCATGTTGCAAAAAAGCGTTCGGTTTGTTAACAGACCCTTTCCGTTTATGGTATAACGATATGTTTTTTTATCGCCAATATCGGCCACATACAACGTTTTACCATCCGGAGTTCCAATAATTCCGTTGGGTTGAACCAACTGGCTGTCGGCAACTAATACCTGGCTGAATCCGGGTGTTAAATAATACACATTCTGCTTTTCAATTACCTGTTCGGGATTTTCCCAGTAATCCCGTTCATAATATGGGTCTGTGAAATATATTCCGCCTGATTTATCTACCCACATATCGTTTGGGCCGTTAAGTTTTTTGCCTTCAAAATTATCGACCAAAATTTTAATCTCTTTGGTTTCGGTGTTAATTAACCATAGTTCATTTTTTTCATCGGCACAGGCTAGCAGCTCTGTTTCATTTAGAAAGAAAAGCCCGTTCGAACGTCCTGCGTTTTCCATAAATACAGTGAATCCGTCGTCGGTATTCCATCTAATGATGCGGTTTGAGGGTTGGTCGGTAAAATACACGTTGCCATTTTTGTCGGTAGTAGGGCCTTCGGTAAACGTGAACTCATCTGATTGCCTTATTAGTTGTGCCTTTTTTGCAACGATTGAACCCGGTTTTTGTTGGCACGACAAAGCAATTGTTATTACCATGATGAGTTTGAAAACTTTTGGAGCTTGCATAATCATGTTTTTTCGTTATTCAACGTAGTAATTGTATAAATATCCGTCGGGACTGCCAACAAGCAGATTGAAATTCGATCTGTCGTTGCTGATGAATCCAATGCTGAATTCGGTGCAGCCGTTCAGTGGAAATCCTTCGTGCATGTCCCCGTTGGTGTCAATTAAGTGTATTTTATTGGCTGTGCCTGTTGTGATGCCGATTTTGGTAACTCCGCCCGGGAAATTGTATATGTTCGGACGATGCGTAATTTGATTTTCAAAGTCGTTTTTCAGAATTCGCTTACCATTGGCGTCGAAAATTTGTAAAAGCGAACCATCGGCAACAATGTATTCGTAATCTTCGTTTGCATCGATATTGGCTGAAATGAAAAAGTGATTTTCACTTGTTTTAGCCAAATCCACAGCTTGATGGCTGCCATTTTCGAGGTCGGTATAATGCAGGTTTCCGTTGGCATCGGTTGCAACCACCCGTGGACCGTGCTTTCTGGTGCGTTCTTCCAAATAGATTGTATTTTGCCCAGTATGCTGATAAACTGCGTCGGTAGCCACACGAACAATACCACGTCGGTGAAGAATGTAGTCCTTCATTTTGTCGGTAGCTACAATGAAATCTTTTCCTTCGGTTCTGAAATGCTGAATGGGTTGTGTAACTGGGTGGTCGGTTTGAAACTGATTCCATCCGTCGAGTAGTTTGCCTTCTTTGCTGTATGCATATATTTTTCGGTCTTCGCAGGCTACAAAGTACCTGTAATCCCTGTTGTTGTCGTAATCGAACACTGCAATACCACAAGTTGCCTTTTCTCTGAAATTAATAGGGAAGTTTTTTACGTATTCGCCATTTCTGTCAACCATGTGTAACTTGTTTTCGGTATTGAACAGATACTGTAATTTTCCATTTCTGAAATAATCGATTTGATAAATTTCGCCAAGAATGGGCGAGTTAAGTTTAATTTTCCATAATACGCGCCCTACATTATTTATTAAATAGAAATTGTTTTCGTTATCGTGTATTACTACTTCTTTGTTTTTGGGGTCGTAGTGGTTAATTGTGAACTTTGGTTTAAAATCAAAAGGAGCGTCGAGATGGCTTTGCCAAACGGTTTGAGGCTTAGATTTAATAACAGGGTTGTACGAAAGCGTAGCATTGTTGTATAGCATGTTGCCGGTTGATGTAACCTGCCATGTAAATGCCTTAAACTTTCGCAACTCGTTGTTGTTGATTATGTTTTCGGAAAGTTCGTTATTGAAAAATATTGAAGCTACAGGTAGCGATGCAGATGTGTTGCAATAAAATGAAATATTACTGCGATTGTTCATATTCGATTTAAACATGTTGTAATCGGTCGAAACAGACAATGTTTCACCTAAAACGTTTGAGTGAAGAATACGGGAAACGGTTCTGTATGAATCGCCAAAAATCAGGTAATTGTCGTATTGGGCAAACCAATTTGATTTGGCTTTACTGAATATGGCACCATATATAATTTCAGGCAAATTGGCATATGGGAAGCGGTAAATTTTAAATTTTGTAGCCGCGTCAATACTGTACTCTTTGAACAATTCTGTTGAGGCAATATTTTTTTTAGAATAGTAATTTTCTTGCAGCTCAATTAGTTTTTTCATCGCAGTGCTGCCACTTTTTGTTTCAACAACCCATGTTTTACCTGATTCAGGGTCTTTTTGGTCAACAACAATACCAGCCATAGCTACTTCTTTGTCGAGTAATTCGACAAACATATCATCAATTTTTATACCTGTTTGTTTTTCGATGGTTAATAATTGATTTTCGCGCTGAAAATTCAAATTCCTTTTTTGAAGATGCCGCGTATAGTCGGAAAAGAATACAGGTGCGTCAGATAAAACCATTGATGTATAATATGCTGTTGTAGCCGGTAATATTTTATCAATATTTGACGATGCTGGCTGTTGGTTGAAAAGCGTACTTGCGTAATTGTTATCAAGTGTTTCTGCACTGGTAAAACCGCTTATGAGCAGACGATTGTTGTCGATTGTAATATCTGCTTCGGTCCATGTCGCATAAGCTTTAAACAGCATTGTTTTTTGTTTTAAAACTGGCGATAAAAATTTTTCGAAAAACAAACCAGCAGTCGAATGATTGATAAAAATATTCACGTCGGCTTGTTTGCCTGCTGTTTTTAGCAAGCCGAAAAAATCGTTATCAAGAGTTGGTTCGTTTATTTCAATTAACCGTAAAGCCTCTTCTAAGATTACCGATTTGCTGCTGATAAGACAAATTTGGTCGCGCAGGCTTATGTAATAACTTTGATTGCCTTTTGAATATTCTACAATGTTGGCTTTGTTGTATTTTCGTGTTGTAATAGATGCTCCATTACCCGATTGAAGTTTACTAATGATTGTCCCGGCCAGCTCTTTTTGTTGTTTGTTGTTGAGTGTGATAATAAGCAGGGGTGAGATGTCATTTTTCCCACTATGATTCAGTGTAATAATAAAATCATTCTTATAGACTAGTTGTTCAAATGTATTTTCTGTATTAAAAAACTCAAGAAAATGTCTTACGTCGGATGCTGTGTTTTCGATTTGTTCTACAGATATTAAAGAACCGGCCATTTCGTTTTCTTTAATATCTATGTATTTTTTAAGGTTGTTGATTTTTATTATGACCGGAGCATTTGGCGATATAGCGTTATACACATCTGTTTGTGTGTGGATTGATGTTGGCTTAAAGAATAAGAAGGCAGCAACAACTGAGAAAACTACAATAGCTATTGTGATGATTATATGACGTTTCGACATAGTTGGAACTTTTAAAATTTTTAGCAATTATACTAATCGTTTTTGAATTTTTCATTATAAAATGGAAGCCATTGCTGACGTTCTTTTTTACTTGTTCGCTGTTGGTATTTCGAGTAGTAAGTTCGATAACGATTAGAAAACCATGGTTGATCTTTCATGAGTTCCTTTTTTAGGTTGTTAAAATTAAAAAAATATGTTGCACCTATCAAAACCCTGGCTGTATTGCTGTTGGTGTGAATGTAATGATTTTTAATTTCGTTGGAACTCATTGTGTGGCTTAAGTCTCTGTTAAACAAAGGTATTCCGTCAAGATTGCCGACGTTATAGTGCTGTGTGCTTATTTCTACCGAAAGAAAAATACGATCGCTTACCTGGTAGTTTAATCCAAATGATGGAATTACATAAAACAAAACGTTTGAGGAGTACTCATTGTTGTTTTTTTCGTATAATGGTTTTTCGAGACCTGCAAAGAGATAAGAATCCTTGTTTTTATAATCGAGCCGTGTTTGGTAAGTAAAACCACCCAGTCCGAGCCTGGTATATATATTTATTTTAAGGTAGCCTAAGGACCATGTGCTGAAATTGATAAAATTGTATTTTGTAAATAGTCCAAAGCCAATTATGTCAGTTTGATATTGTATAGGAAAAGGTCTGAATGATAAATTGTCGTTGTTGTATCTGGGGTGGTTTGTTAAATAAGTTAAACCCGACGGGTTGTTGTTTGAGCCGGCAAGGCGTGTATAACCTGTTTCGAAACCAATGTCAACCCGTTCCCATACCATTTTCCCAAGCTGGAAGTTGATGTTTAGTCCCGGATGGTGGTTCATGCTGTTGCCGATATGCGAAAAATCATTGCTTGTTTCGGTTAACATTGCAGCTGTCCCAACTTGAAGGGTCATGTTCCAGTTAGTTTCAAAATTGTTTTCGTCAACAATCCAACCTTGTCCCCGGCAGTTAATATATACCAGGGTTAAAAGTGTTATGAAAAAATAATATTTCAATGCGCTTTCCCCTATAATTTTAAATATTTAAGTTAATGCATGTTTACAAATTATGAAAATTAAAATGACGAAAATGCAAATTTTCAACTTTTAACAGGCAATACTTTGCAATGGTAATTTTATTTTTTGCGGGGTTTGATGCTGCCAGCATCAACAATTTTATAAAGTTTATCGGCTCTTCTAACTTTTTTGTCAACCGGTATCGAGCATCGTACACCCTTGGGAGCTTCACTCACAGGGTTTAGCTCAACACGCATTTCATGTATTGTTGTTTCGATAACGCCGGTAGTTGGTCCGGTTATTAATATTTCGTCACCCACGTGTAAGGGGAGGGTTTCAATCTTAAATTCGGCAACCTGAATATTGCCGAAGTAGTTCATGGCTTTACCAATATATACTTTTCGGGTTGTTGCCTGCGAACCATAGTTGCTGCTCCACTCTCCCAAACGCTGACCAAGGTAGTATCCGTTCCAGAATCCACGGTTGAAAACAGTTGCCAGTCGGTTGTCCCATTCGGCCACTTTTTCTTCTGTAAAATTGTTGTCAAAATATGCTTCAACGGCTTCGCGGTAACATTCAACTACAGTTTTTACGTATTCGGGAGAACGTGCTCGACCTTCAATTTTCAGAACCGTTACGCCTGTGTCGAGCATTTTATTTAAAAAGTGGATGGTTTTCAGATCTTTTGGCGACATGATGTACTCGTTGTCGATTTCCAGTTCGGCACCGGTTTCTTTATCGGTAACGGTATATGCTCTGCGGCAAGCCTGCATACAAGAACCACGGTTGGCCGACGAGTTCATTTCGTGTAAACTTAGGTAGCACTTGCCCGAAGTAGCCATGCACAACGCTCCGTGAACAAACATTTCGATACGTGCCAGCTCTCCTTTGGGACCTGTTATTTTTTCTTCGCGAATTTGACGGTTGATTTCCCATACACGACCAAGATTCATTTCGCGTGCCAGTACTATAACATCGGCAAACTGAGCGTAAAATCTTAAAGCTTCAATATTGGTAATGTTAAGTTGAGTCGAGATGTGTACTTCAACGTTGTGTTTGCGTGCCAGCATTATTGCAGCCATGTCTGACGCAATTATTGCACTAACATTAGCTTCTTTTGCTGCAATAATAATACTTTCGAGTTTTGGTAGCTCGTTATCGAAAATTACAGTGTTAACAGTAAGGTATGATTTTACTTTGTTTTCGGCTGCTATAGCAGCTATTTTCGTTAAATCATCAAGTGTAAAGTTGTTCGACGAGCGAGCCCGCATGTTTAATTGTTCAACCCCAAAATATACCGAACCTGCCCCGGCTTGTATGGCTGCCCTGAGTGATTCGTACGAACCAACAGGTGCCATAATCTCAACATCTTCTCTCCCCATAACTAATAATTATTTGCACAAAAATATATAAATATGTTCTTATATTTGTGATATTTCGGAATTTAAGGGAGGAATCAATAATTTAATTTGTATTATGAGATTTAATTTAATTTTTGCTGTATTTATTTTTATAATTTTTGATGCATTTAGTCAAAACATAATAGATAACAAGGCTGTTAAGCCAAATTTCTTTCTCGATTGTCACGATTGTGATTTTGATTTTGTTCGACAGCAATTAAAGAATGTTTCATTTGTTCGAAATCCTGAACTGGCAGATGTGCATATATTATCAACTGAGTCGGGAACAGGCTCTGGAGGCAGAAAATATTTTCTTCAGTTTATAGGGCGTAACGATTATATCGGAGAAAATACAGAGTATGTTTATATTACACAGCAAATGGCATCAGATGATGACGTTAGGCAAGGACTTTTAAAATTAGTAAAGGCAGGTGTATTACATTTCTATTCTACAAGTGGATATAAGCATAATGTAGTGGTTGAATTTAATAGTGAGGCAAAGAATTCCGATTCAATTTTTATATATGACAGGTGGGATAAGTGGATTTTCAATGTTGATGCCGGTGGTGATTTTGAACTGGAAGAAAGTAAAAATGAAGTGGGATTTGATTTTGGGGTCAGCGTTGAGAAAATTACAGAACAATGGAAGTCTGATTTTGATGTTGAGTTGCATAATAATGTAGAAACGTATATTGATGCTAATGAGGAAATAAAAAACGAACAACAGCAGTTTAGGATTTCAGCTGAGTATATTAATAGTTTATCGCAGCACTGGTCTGCCGGATTTTTTGCAGATTATTATTCAGATACCTATTTAAATGCTAAAAATAATATTGACGGACGACTTGGCATTGAGTATAATGTGTTTCCATGGGAATTCAGTAATCGAAAAGTATTCACATTCAGGTATGTCGTTGGCGGTGAATATAAGCAATATTTCGAGGAGACAATTTACGAAAAAACCGAAGAGTCATTGTGGTTTGAAGCGGCAGAAATAAGCATTGATATTATTCAACCATGGGGAGTTATAGAATCCAGCATTGAAGGGCGGCATTATTTTCACGATTTTTCGAAAAACAGTCTATCATTTGAAACCGATGTTTCTGTTCGTTTATCAAAACAATTGTCGGTATATGTAGAATTTGAAGCAGATATAGTGCACGATCAGTTTTATCTTATAAAAGACCAAGGTGCTTCGAGAGACGATCTTTTACTTGAACGGCGCAAATTGGCTACTGCATATGAGCTGGGCGGTGAGGTCGGTTTCCGTTTTACCTTTGGTTCAATTTATAACAATGTTGTTAACGAAAGATTCTAAAAAGAACTATCCATGCCCATTTGGTATTTATTCAATAATCGCATAATTTAGATATTTTTTACTTGCCTGATTAAACAGACTATCAATTTGTGGATTACGGGCAAGATTTTCGTTTATTAGGGGTAGCGCATGTGCAAGTGTAACCTCTAGTAAATCATCGTTTATATTTCTATGCAACAAGCAGGAAATCTTTTCCTTCTATTTTTTCTTTTGAGCAAAGAAATTCTCTAATTTTTTCGCGTGCTCCCCGGTTACCACCAAACGAAAGAATAAAAGATGATGCAGTCCAGTTAAAGTCTTTGTAATGTATGCAGCAAGTCTCATTTAACTCACGGGTTTTGATATCAATATAGCCTTCTACAAGAATTCTCTTTTCCATTAAGTGCGACACCCTTTGACGGGTTTTCCGGCCTGCCCCCCAAACCCACAGGTAGGGATGGTTGTTTTTTTGTAGCCATTGCGACAGATGTTCGGCCTTCGTCCGGTAAAAGGCATCGGAGCGGTATCGCGAGTCGGTACGGGTAAGGCGTGAGTCTGAGTCGTACCACTGAAACAGAACCTCGGGTATTTTATCAATGGCAACACCTTCGCTCATCCAGCGCAGCCACATTTCGTAATCTTCGGGGAAATCGCCGTGTATAAAACCACCATGCCTTGCCAGTATTAGTTCAAGGTTTTGCAGAGTTTGTTCGAGAATGCTTTGAACCGCGCGCTTAAGCGTAGATTCTGCATTGAAAAATGGAAGAACAACAGAAACTTTTGGAAATGTTGCAATTCCGTTGCTCATCGTGTCAAATCTCTGAATACATTTTCAATGGTTCTCGACTGCTCGTATAGCGAAATGATTGTGAGTTTTTTTTCAACGGCCATTTTGAATAACATTGGCCTGATATCGGCCTCGGTTGCCGATGTGATAATACATCGGTTTGCTGTTTCTAGTTTAACTGAAGCTACAAAAGAAAGCTCAGTAAGGTATTTGGTGTCGAGTGGTTCAAGAGTGGCCAGTTCTACCTGTTGGCCGAGCCCCAACGACATTTCTTTTATTCGTTGGGTAGAGCCGTCGGCAATGATACTTCCGTTATTTATAATGATAACCCGGTTGCAAATGGCTTCAACTTCCTGCATAATATGTGTTGATAAAAGCACTGTTTTGTTTGTGCTGATACCGGTTATGAGGTTTCTAATATCATTGAGTTGGTTTGGATCGAGTCCCGATGTGGGTTCGTCGAGTATAAGAACCTCGGGATCGTGAATAAGTGCCTGTGCGAGCCCTACGCGTTGCCGGTAACCTTTTGACAATGCTCCGATTTTTTTGTGTGCTTCTGGAGTGAGGCCGGTTATTTCAATTACTTTTTCTACCTTTTCTTTTTTGTTATTTAGCCGGTAAAAACCTGCTACTATACCAAGGTATTCCCTGATATACATTTCGGGATATAGCGGGTTGTGTTCGGGCAGGTATCCAATTTTTGATCTGAACTTTGTAGCATAGGCATCAACGAGCATTCCGCAAATATTTGCAGTGCCTAAATTGGCAGGAATGTAACCCGTGATAATTTTCATAAGGGTTGATTTACCTGCTCCGTTGGGCCCTAAAAAGCCAACAATTTCGCCAGAAGCAACTTCAATGCTTACATTGTTAAGCGCCTTTTGTGTGCCGTAATATTTTGATATGTTACTTACCGAAATAGACATATTGCAAATGTAATAATCTGAAGGGAAACTGATCATGTTATTTGTGGCTAAATATGAAATTTAGAACGTTGAAAGCGTCCATTCATTTTGTATTCTTTCACAAAGCCATCCTGCAATTAACATCGACATTTTTTTCTGTTCATTAGTTGCCGATCTGTAACAAACTACAGGTAAAACCCATTCAAGTAAAGCGAGGTAGTATGCAATGTTAACTTTTGATTCAGGAGTGCTTTCTACTGCGTATTGGCGCATTTTTCTGCTCATTGTAATGTTACGCAGAAATTCCCCGGATAGCCCATCTACATCGAATTTGTATGAGAAAGGACTTGTTTTATAAATCTTTTTATAAATGTTGAAGGTTTTTTCCCGGTCTTCGATGTTTTCGAATTTGGTGTGTTCAATCATGAAAATTGCTTCGAGTCGTGCAAAGTCTGATACAACAGAGCGAGGCTTTGTTTCCGAAAAATCGATTAAGTAAACATTCAGATTATCGTCGAGCAATATGTTTTGCATGTTCAAATCGCCATGGCAAATGGCTGAATAAAAATTCAGAGGCTTGTCAATGTTTTGCCTGTATCGATTTTTTAAAAACCAATAAGGATTTATAATTGTTTCGTCAAAGTCATCAAGTTTAATATATTTATCGTTGGCTGATATTGAAAAATATTCTTCTGCAATAGAAATTAGTTCTGTGAAAAATGTTAGAGTCGGATTATGTTCGAGAAAGGGGTAAAGGGTAGCAGGTATTGCTTGTCCGTACCATGGTTTTAGTATGTCGAGAAAAATTTTGTCGAATAAAGGGACAAGTTGCTCAATGCTCCACTTTCGATAATAGTCGGCAAGCCATTTTAATTTTTTTGTTTCGCCGCCAATGCCAACAAAGTTATATCGCAGTGCTCCGGTGTGTTCAAAAAAAGTTGTACCCAAAATAATTGCACTGTTGTTAAGAATGTAGGGCATGGCATACTCGGTGCAACGGGTAGCTTCGCGTTCAATCATCGGGGTGTCTGCAATTTTTAGTACGGTAGGTCTGAGTTTACGTCCATCAAAATCGTAAGATGTAACCTGGAATGTTTGAGCCGAAAAGCCGCCGTGTAATTTTTTCAGTGTAATCCTGGCTGAATCCTTATATAACTTGCGACAAAGATATTTATGTATTGCCTGTAGGTCGGTATTATTTGCGGTTTCTATTTTGAGTATTTTTTCTTCGGCTTTGATGTTCTTGTCATTGACAAAAAGCCATATTTTGGGTGACTCAATTTTTTGCGAAAAATCGAAAAGCTCAACATCAGAAATATTTTCAAGTGTTAAATATTGATTGCAGAATTCACTGGAAGATGCGAGATGAGTGTTCTCTTTTATTTTGTCTAATAGAAATTGAATACCGCAAAACTTTTGATTGTCCGAAGTTTGATATGTGTTTTTTGGTTTTAATCCGGCTAAGTGTTGTATTGAAGATGGAATAGCACCTATAAATACAAGCGATGGAGTATTTTGAATATTCCCGGTAATGATAGCTGCTGAAAAAATTGGATAGCTATGGTTGTCAGATTGCTCTTTAACATTCCATGCGTTTAAAAATTGTTGTGCAGAAAGAATACTTGATTTTTTGAATTGTAGAAGCATATTGGCATTTTCACCGAACGATATTGCCTCATTGAGAATCAGAACGCCTTCGGATGGATTTTCAGCAACCCGAAAATCAGCTTGAGCAGCATTTTCCGGTGGAATGAAAGCTGCACAATTGGGTGTAGTGACAAATAACACCGATTCATTATAAAATTCAGAAAAATCCGGGAATCCCAAACCTATGGAAAAGGCCAGCTCGTCGTATCCAGCTATATTTTTGCCAGTCCATAAAACTTTAGGGTTAGATTCATTGTCGAGTGGTTTTGCCAGTAGTTTGTATTCATTGATTTCGAGCTCGGAGCAACAAGCTTCTTCGTTTATTTTGTTCTGTGTAATTTCCAGAGCTTTTTTAACTGAGTTGGAAAAGATAAATACTTTATGTAACCCAGCCATTTCGAATACCCTGTAAACTTCGGGATGTGTATTGGAAATTATTAATTCACCCCCAATTTTTTTTAAATATTTTGTGTGTTTGAGTAACGAACGTATGCCACTGCTTGAAACATAATTGCATTGATCCAAATCAATAATCAGAAACTGATTGTTTAACAACGTTTGTAGTTTGCTATCAAAAGCCTTGTTTGTTATGGTATCGAGCCTTCCTACAAGTGCAATGTGTGTTGCAGTTTCATGTTTTTGTATTGAAAAGGTAAGCATAAGCTCGGGTTTTAAGTTTAAGTGCAATTTACTTTTTTTCTGATTCAAATTGATTAATCAGAAAGTTCTCTGCCCATTTTGCTGTTTGTTCAAACCATGGTTCAAAAAGCCAAAATGGATGTGGAGTGTCGGGTATTTCGTGTACTTCGGAATATATATTCAGCGAGTCCATAATTTCAATCATATCGTCGCGACCGGCGTGAAATCGTGGATGCTGGCTGTTGATAAACAGGGTGGGGGGCGTGTTTGCATCAACATGGTTCAGTGCCGATGCTTCTTCCCAAAGTGGTTTGCTCTCGCTTTTGTTGCTGCCAAACCAGCGGGTTGCTGCCGATGGTTTGCCCGGTTTGTCGAGACCCTCGCTCGAAAGTGGATGTAGAAATGCCAGTACGCCGTCGATGTTAATTAGTGCCTGAATTTTGTTTGAGTAAGCTGGGTAATGGTTTTGGTCAACATGCATATCGGTATGGCCGGTTGTAGCAATAAGTGATGCCATTTGCGCTCCCGACGAAGTACCCGAAACTGCAATTCTTGAAGTATCAATGCCATACTTTTCTGAATTTTTTCGCAACCAGCGTATGGCCGTTTTTACATCGATTACTCCAGCCGGGTATTTTGCTTCGGGCGATAACCTGTATTCAACGGTTGCAGTAAGATAGCCTTTTTGCGCCAGGTAAATGGCTAATGGTGCTTCCATTGTTTTGTTGCCCGAGCTCCAGCCTCCGCCATGAATAAACACAACTGCAGGCTTGTTGTTGCCGCCATCTTTCTCCCGATAAATATCGATATGTAATTCGCGTTCGCCATAGCTGACATACACAATATCTTTAAATGCTTCTATCGATTTGGGTATAGCAGGGTAAACCGGTTTAATGTACGGTCGGTATTTTATTTCCTTTTTGTAGGCCGAGCGCAAAGTGAAAGATGTATCGACCGGAAAATTCTGTGCCCATAGTGTTGGGCACAGGATTATTCCGATGATAAGAGATGCTATTTTCTTAAAACGTATCATTCGAATTGTTATTCTTTAATGTATTTAGCCAACTCGTGGTTAGTTTTGCTTAAATGGTCAACAAAGAACGAAGCCATTTTTCGTGCTCCTTCGCCCGAAAAGTGAGTGTTGTCAATTTTCCCGTCGGGTGCTTTTTTGTATTTATCTGCCGGCAGATGAAGATAGATAGGTTTTGAATCTTCAACACCTAGGTTTTTTACGAGTTCGCGACTTTGTATGTGCATATCAACAAGCATAACATCGAATTTATTGGCTACGTTGCGAACCACGTCAGGATATTCGCCATGGGTTTCAACCAACACACTATCCACAAAATTTCGGCGTACGATGGGTGTGCATAATATTGGTTCGGCTCCTTTCTCAAGTGTTTCGCGAACAAATTTAGATAAATTGTATTCGTATTCTTCTAAAGTCGAGTGACGACCTATTTTGGTTTCAACATCGTCGTTATGACCAAACTGGACAACCACGTAATCGCCGGGTTGTATTTTACTGTAAACGGTATCCCAGCGCGATTCGTAAATAAATGAGCGACTGCTGCGCCCGTTTCGCGAATAATTCATTATAGTTAACGACGAATCGAAAAATTCGGGTAGCACTTGTCCCCATCCACGTTCGGGGTAATCGAGATCTGTTTTGTTAGCCATGGTTGAGTCACCAATCATGTGCAATACAGGCGTTCTTTCGGTTTTGTTGCACGAAATAAGAATTGCAATTAATAAAAGAGATAGAAGTTGAGTAGTTTTGTTGTTCATTATTATTTGAATTTTATAGTGTTAAAATTAGGAAATTGTATATAAAGAAGCCTTAAAAGTAAAAAAATCTTTCTCAACTTTTAAGGCTTTTGCAGTATATATCACTATAGATATTAGCGGTCGAGCTCAAGAGCTACCATAATAAATGGAGCTACACCTTTAGTGTCGTTTTCAACAACGGTTTCGGTAATGTAATACTCATAACTTCCGTCGCGGTATGGATTGCCGCCTAAACCACAACCTCCGCATGTTTGAATGAGGGAAATTGTACCATCTTCGTTTTCAACAATAAGATGTTCGAGAACTGCATCAAATTTTTCGATTGCAATTTCTTTATATTTTTTGTTAAGGTATCCTTTATTTGCACCCTTAGCCATTGCGTAGGTGTACATCAGCGAGCCCGAAGCTTCAATATAGTTACCCTCTCTTCCGCTTTGATCAAGCACCTGATACCAAAGCCCGGTTTTTTTGTCGGCAACCTTTAAAAGGGCATCCAGCTTATTTTTTAAAATTGAAATCAGTTCATCCCTGTCTGGGTGATCTTCAGGTAAATAGTCGAGGATATCGACTATGGCCATTAAGTACCAACCCATTGCACGGCTCCAGAAATGTGGCGACTGTCCGGTTTCGGGATTGCTCCAACGTTGCTCGCGACTTTCGTCCCATGCATGATAAAGCAGCCCGGTTTCGGGGTCGAGCGTTTTTTCGTGCATCAGTTTAACCTGGTGGGTTACAATGTCGAACCATTTTGGAGCGTTGTATTCTTTAGCGTATTGTGCCAGAAACGGAGAGCCCATGTAAAGGCCATCAAGCCACAATTGATAGGGGTAAATTTTCTTATGCCAAAATCCGCCGGTTTCGGTTTTGGGATGGTTTTCCATTTGTTGCACAAAAAGTTGAATGGCTTTGTTGTACTTCTCGTCACCTGTTCGTTTGTATAAGGTAAATAGAGCTTTGGCCGGGTTTATTCGATCAATATTATATTCTTCAATCTTGTATTTTTTTACAGTTCCGTCTTCGTTCACAAAGTAGTCGAAGTAAGTTTTCATGTAATCGGAATACTTTTGGTCAATTACGCCAAGCTTATCAATGGTCATGGCAAGCATGGCCACATCGTATTGCCACTTTATCGACGGCGTGGAATAAAGCAATGTATCATGCCTTTCCATTACCGAATTGGCCATTCGTGCCGACCACTTTTGAGAATTTTCGTTACTTGATTCTGTGCTGTTTTTTTTACTGTTGTTGCATGCAAATAATGTGAATGCTAAGATGATTGCTAAAAAAACCTTCATAAGTATTTTGTTTTAGATGTTTTATTTTTGATTAATTAGTTTAGTATGTTGTATTTAAAATTGTCGAAAGTAGCCTGACCTTTTCCAAAAGCGAAAACGCCGGCTCTCAGGCTCAGAAATTCGGCAAATACATTGTGGTTGTATCCTGTAGCATCGAGGCTGCGTTCAACTTTTTCCCAGTTTTTTCCGTCCTTGCTAAAATAGAAGCTTACTTCGTTTAAATCGTTGAGAATTCGGAGATGACCTTTGTTGCCTGACAGACTCGATTTCCTGATTTTAGCTTTATCCTGAATGAAAACCGTAAATTCGTTTTCATCTACCTGTATGCGCATATGGGCTTGTTCGTTGTAATACAAACATAGGCCGGCTTTTACTCCTGCATTTATTTCATATTCTACAGTTACTTCATATTTCCTGTCGGCCGCATTTACCAACAACGGCGAACAATCAGCAAATTTTTCACCACAAGCCTCAAACATGAGTTTGCCGTTAGCCAGGTTTACTCTTTCGGGTTTATACTCTTTCAGAAATTGCCATTGTAATGCTAATCTTTCAGTCGAAAAATCGTCAGAAAGTCCGGTTGCTTTTTGCATGGGCTTACCTGCCGGGTTTTCAATTTTATCTTCACTGTCAATGCCGTCGGGCACTTTAAACCATCCGTCATTTGCCCATTCTATAGGAAGCATCAGGGTTTGCCTTCCCAAAGTGTGGAAATGCTTTTCGTAGCCATGGTACAAAATCCACCATTTGCCTTCAATATCGTCCACAAGAGTGCCGTGTCCCTGGCTCCACCATCGTTCGTTCCGGTTTTCGGTATGTACAATTGGATTATATGGTGAATTTTCGTATGGTCCAAAAGGATTTTTTGAACGCGCCGAAACCACCATATGTGATGTTGCGGGGCCGGCAGTGCCGCCCTCGGCCGAGGTCAGATAAAAATAACCGTCTCTCACTGTTATTTTTGGCGATTCAAGGCAAAAGCACTCGGTACTCCATTCCTTTGGAAATTCCCATCCGTCGTAAACTTTACGGGCTTCTCCTACTGTCGAAAGTCCATCATCAGACAGTTCAATGGCATAACCTTTCGATAGAAACAGGTATCGGTTGCCTTCTTCATCTACAGCATGGCCGGGATCGATAAATCCGGGCAGGTTTAAATTAATGGGTTCACTCCATGTACCTTCGGGAGAATTGGCTGTTACTACCCAGTTTGTGCCCCCCGCAGGGAAATAAATGTAAAATATTCCTTCGTGATAAATCAAATCGGGCGACCATACTGATCCAACGTACTGGTGCAGGGCATGTGTTACTCGCTGCCAGTTAACTAAGTCAGTCGAGTGCCATATCAACAGTCCCGGGTAATAATCGAACGAAGAGTGGGTCATGTAAAAATCGTTTCCGACTCTGACTACCGATGGATCGGGATAATCGCCGCCAAGAACCGGGTTTTCAAAAAAATCAGCTGATGTAGGATTATTTGCATCCGTATTGCTGGTTTGATTGTTTGGATTACATGCTGCGATAAAGAATATTAGTAACAAAGCGAAGGCTGAATTTTCTAAATGCATATCGAATAGTTGTTGGTCTTATTTAAGAATACTAAAATAGTATTAAAAGAAGATAATTGAGGAGGCTGTTTTATCTTAAAGGTGGGGTTAAAACGTTACCTTATTGCTGTTGTCGGGTGTTTGCTGCCATTGTTTTAACAAAATCAGGTGTGTGATAGGATAAAACAGACCTGTTTTTTTCAAGTATTTTGATTACTTTTGAACAACTAAAATCTAAAAATAATTACTTGTGAGATCTGGTCATACTGTTACTCGTATCGTTATTTCCCTTTTGTTTTCTTTTTCGCTCATTTTATTTAGCACAGTTGTTAGTGCAATAAACATTGAACGATTTGAGAAATATACTATCGATGATGGGCTTTCGCAAAATACAATAACAAGTATTCACTGCGACAGTAAGGGTTTTTTGTGGATTGGTACAATGAATGGTCTTAATCGATTCGACGGTTATAATTTTAAAGTTTTTCAAAGTTCGGTTGAGAATCCAAAAATTTTAACTCACAATCGTGTTATTTCAATATGGGAAGATGAGCGTGAATTTTTATGGTTCGAAACGTACGATGGGTATTATCATTATTACAATCCCCGTTCTGAAGCTTTTGAAACACTTCCAAAATATCAAATTAACCTCGAAGAAAAATACAGTCGCATCAACTACTTCAAGCAGTATAGTAAAGATGAATTGTGGCTTGGAGCTTCAAACTCGGGGGTTTATCGATTAACTTACAATTCACTAAATGATACGTATGATGTTCAGCAGTTTCTAAGTCGTGGAAACTACTCTATTTCTAACAATAACATTCGCTTTATCGAATCAGATAGTGACGGTAACCTTTACATAGGCTCTCAAAATGGGCTAAACATTTTGCGAAAAGCTGATAATCAGAATGGGAGTTTTTATTTCCAGCATTATTTTGCACATATGCACTTTACTGCAGCAACTGCTGTTGGTGATGAAATTTGGATGGGCACCGAATTAAACGGCATTATAGTTTATAGTAATGTTGACAAAACCTTTAAAAATATTTTTACTCCCGAAAATAATGACAACAACAATGCCATTTTAAATCTGAAGGTGAGTTCTATGGGTAACGTCATTGTGGGGGGAGCAAATCTTTCAATTTATTATCCGGAGGAAGATAATTGGCGATATATTGAATTAGAAGGTGAACAAGTTGAAAAAATTTACGAAGACCGGCAGGGATTATTGTGGGTTACTACTGAAAAGTTTGGTGTTAAGCAAATTGATCAGACAACAGGAGATTTGGAGCATTATGATTTAACACCGCCCGATTATAAATACTTGTCGGATAAAGAACGCCCTTATTTTTACGAGGACTCCGACGATAACTTCTGGATTTGTGTTCATGGCGGAGGATTGGCCAGCTACGACCGTGATGAAAAATCTTTTCAATTTTTCAGAAGCGATCCGTCTGAATCAAAATCTATAAGTTCTAATACCGTAATGTGTATTACCGAAGATAAAAATGGTACATTATGGGTTGGTACCGGTTTGCAGGGGGGAATAAACAAAGTGGTTTTAAAAAACCCGGCTTTCAGATCAATTGCATTTAATGAGCAGTACGACGATTACATGGAAAATATTGTGCGAGCGGTGTATGAAGATTCAAACAATAACTTATGGGTTGCGTCAAAAGGTGGTGAAATAAAAATTTATGATGAAGATTATAATGAAATAAAACCCACAATCAAATATCCGTTTACTCCGCGTGGTGGCTTAATGTTTAATGTTTATGCTATTTTTCAGGATAGCCGGGGATATATTTGGCTTGGATCGAAAGGTGTTGGAATTGCAGTTTCTGAAACACCGATCACCGCTACAACCGATTATAGTAAAATAAAGTTCATAAGATATCAGCATGATAGTAGCGATGCTCTATCACTTTGCGACGACAATATTTATAGTTTCGACGAAGATGATCAAGGGTTTGTATGGATAGGTACTTATGGAAGAGGTTTATCTCGCGTCAGTTTTTCGCGAGGAGTTAACGATTTGTCTTTTGCCAATATTAATACATCAAATAGTAACCTGTCAAATGATTTAGTTCGTGATGTTAAAATTGATAGTGACAATAATTTGTGGGTGGCTACAACCTTTGGATTGAATAAACTTTCAAGTGAAAAATTGAAATTAGAAAATTTCGATTTTGAATGTTTTTACCGCGAATTAAACAATCCTTATAGTATTACGTATAACGATGTGGTTCATATTTTTGAAGACTCGGCTCATAATATGTGGTTTGGCACATTTGGAGTAGGAGTTAACCGACTGGAGTCTGATTCAGTTTTTGCCAGTTATTCATCAATTGACGGACTTTGCAATAACGAAGTTTTTGGAATAGTAGAAGACAATTCGGGCTCAATGTGGTTTAGTACTGAGCGCGGGTTGTCGCGTTTTGATCCATATATTGATAGTTTCGAAAATTACACAAAATCCAATAGTCTTGGTTCTAATATTTTCTCCGAAAACACCTGTGAAATAAGAAAAAACGGAGAACTCGTGTTTGGCGGGAACGACGGATTTGAAGTGATTGACCCAACAAAGGTATTGCTCAAAAAGATGTCGTTCGATGTTGTATTCACAAATTTCCAGTTATTTAACAACGATGTAAAAGTGAATGCCGAAGCTTCTCCTTTAAGTCAATCAATTACTTATACCGAGAACATTGAACTGGCCTATAATCAATCTAGCTTCAGCCTTGAATATACGACCTTAAATTACCTCGATGAATCGCGTGTTCAATACGCATATTTTTTAGATAATTTTGATGACAGCTGGAATAGCGTGGGTGCACAACGTAAGGCCACATACACCAACCTGCCTCCGGGCGAATATACATTCAAAATAAAAGCTGCTCTTTGGGATGGCAACTGGGATGAGAATGAATCCATTCTTAATATTACAATACATCCGCCCTGGTGGCAAACAAATACTGCATACATTATTTATTTGATTGTTTTTGCACTTTCAATATTCCTTGTAAGCAGGGGTGTGATAAGGAACAGTGCTTTCCGCACTGAACTTAAAATTGAAAAAGCTGTAAATGAAGTTAAACTGAAGTTTTTCACCAATGTGTCGCATGAAATTCGTACACCTTTAACCTTAATACTTGGCCCGGTTGAGGATATGCTGGCCGATGAAAGTCTGCCCCTGAGATACAGATCGACTTTATCGCTGGTTCAGAAAAATGGGAAAAGAATGCTCTATCTTTTAAATCAATTGCTTGATTTCAGAAAGGTTCAGAATAATAAAATGATATTAAAGGTGCAGTGTATTAATCTTGTGGTTTTCACCAGTGAGATATTTCAAAATTTTAAAATTCAGGCCGCACATAAAAATATAGATTTTGAGTTTAATGCCGACGATGAGATATTGAGCGTATGGGCCGATCCGCACCGGCTGGATTCTGTGATTTTCAATTTATTATCTAATGCTTTTAAATTTACACCTTCAGGTGGTAAAGTATTGGTTGCAGTGGGTAAAAATACATCTGACGACAGTTTTTATATTAGAATTGTCGATGGAGGAGCCGGCATTAAAAGTAAAGATATTCCTCTGCTGTTTAACCGTTATACCGTTATGAGTAATGATGCTAACGGACAAAGTACCGGCATTGGACTTAATTTATCGAACGAAATTGTTAAGCTGCATGGTGGCGTTATTAATATTAAAAGTAGCCCGGGTAAAGGTTCCGAGTTCGAAATTATACTAAAAAATGGAAATGATCATTTTAAAGATACCGATCATTTAATATGCGACGATAAAGCTGCGTATTCTTTTTCTAATAATTGTTTACAAGAAGTTTCTGATGATAATACTCAAATTGGAGCCAGACCTTTTAGTGCCTTAAATGCAACTGATAAACCTGCAATTTTGGTGGTTGAAGACAATCTGCAAATTGTTAACTATATAGCTGATGCACTTTCAGAATCGGCGTCAATAATTTCAGCTTCCGATGGAGAGGCTGGATTTGAAATGGCAAAAGAAAAAAGCCCCGATCTTATTATTTCCGATATCATGATGCCTGGCATTGATGGTATTGAAATGACCCGTAAATTGAAAGATGAGTACGATACCTGCCATATTCCAATAGTTTTACTCACGGCGAAATCAAGTGTTGGCGATCAGGTTGAAGGCATTGAATCGGGAGCCGAAGCTTATATTGTTAAACCTTTTAACATGCAGGTTTTAATATCAACTATTGCAAATTTACTGGAGCAGCGTAAAATAATACTACAAAAATATACAGGAAAGAGCGAAGTTGAAATATCGGATGTAAAGCTAACATCCCGCGATAAAATATTTTTAGAAGACATTGTTAAGTACATCGAAGAAAATTACGACGACTCTGGTTTAACTATAGCAAAACTGGTTGAACATTCGTGTGTAAGTCGTACGGTTTTTTATAATAAAATTAAAAGCCTTACCGGGTTAAGTCCCATCGAATTGCTGCGACAGATAAAACTAAAGATAGCCGCTCAAATGCTTGCCAACGGATACAATGTGAACGAAACAGCATTTAAAATAGGGTTTAGCGACAGCCGTTATTTCAGTAAACAATTTAAAGAGCAATTTGGAATAACTCCTAGTAAGTATAAAAAACAGTATCAAAATAGCGTTGAAAATGTATAAGAATGATGTTGTTTTATGCATTCCTAAAGCTTCCAAATGGTTATAGAGCTATTAAAAAACCATTTTTTACAAAAAAAAAATAAGCTTGTCTTTTTTTCTTGCTGAAAATTAGTACTTTTGCCAACCGTTTTTAGAAGGATTGTGCCTTGTTTCAAAATCAGTTCACAGTTCAGTTCTGAAAATCAGAGAAATAATAATTTGATTCCATATAATTAATTTAATCGAAGTATAATGCCTACAATTCAACAGTTAGTTAGAAAAGGGAGACACGTGATTGAAGAAAAGAGTAAATCAAGAGCGTTAGATTCCTGCCCGCAACGTAGGGGAGTATGTGTTCGTGTTTACACAACTACTCCTAAGAAACCAAACTCAGCTATGCGTAAAGTAGCAAGGGTAAGGTTGACTAACATGAAAGAGGTTAACGCTTACATTCCTGGTGAAGGACACAACCTGCAGGAGCACTCAATCGTATTGGTTCGGGGTGGTCGTGTAAAAGATCTTCCAGGTGTACGTTATCACATCGTTCGCGGAGCATTAGACACAGCTGGTGTTGAAGGACGCACCCAGCGCCGTTCTAAATACGGTACAAAACGTCCTAAGAAATAAAAGTGTTGAATAGTTATTGAAGTTGTGGTTAGGTTGAGTAAATGATTCTACAAAGAAGAACTGAAGATCGTAAACTTGAACAGCCGATTTGAATAACACAAACTTTAAGAAATGAGAAAGTCGAAACCAAAGAAGAGGGTCATTTTGCCAGATCCTAAATTTAACGATGTGTTGGTTACTCGTTTTGTGAACGACCTAATGGTCGATGGTAAAAAAACAACAGCTTATGCTGTTTTCTACGATGCAATGGAAATGCTCGGACAGAAAATGAAAAATGATGAAGTTTCACCGCTCGAAGCATGGAAAAAAGCACTCGAAAACATTACACCACAAGTTGAGGTTAAAAGTCGCAGAGTAGGTGGTGCAACTTTCCAGGTTCCTATGGAAATTCGTTCCGACAGGAAACTGTCAATCTCTATCAAAAATATGATTCTCTTCTCGCGTAAGCGTGCTGGTCGTTCGATGAGCGAAAAACTGGCTGCCGAAATTCATGCTGCTTACAACAACGAAGGTGGGTCTTACAAAAAGAAAGAAGAAATTCACCGGATGGCTGAAGCAAACCGTGCGTTTGCCCACTTCCGCTTCTAAAATATTGGTTTATTTGATTTAGTTAAGATTGGTTTTTTAAAATGGCAAAAAGAGATTTAAAATATACAAGAAATATTGGTATCATGGCTCACATCGATGCCGGTAAAACAACAGCTACCGAGCGTATTCTGTATTATACCGGTATAACTCACCGTATTGGTGAAACTCACGATGGATCTGCTACCATGGACTGGATGGAACAAGAACAGGAGCGTGGCATTACAATTACCTCGGCTGCAACTACCACCCAGTGGAAATACAACGATATTGAGCACAAAATCAACATCATTGATACTCCCGGACACGTTGACTTTACTGTAGAGGTAGAGCGTTCGTTACGTGTACTCGATGGTGCTGTTGCACTTTTCTGTGCAGTAGGTGGTGTAGAGGCTCAGTCGGAAACCGTTTGGCGTCAGGCCGAAAAGTACGGTGTTCCACGTATCGCATTTGTAAATAAAATGGATCGCCAGGGTGCCGACTTCTTTAATGTTTATAACGACATTATCGAAAAATTGAAAGCGAACCCTGTACCAATTCAGTTGCCTATCGGTTCTGAAGAAACTTTTTCAGGTGTTGTTGACCTCGTTGAAATGAAAGCCATTGTATGGTACGACGACGAGGAATTGGGAACAAATTATTCATTGGAAGAAATACCAGCAGATATGGTAGAACAAGCCAATGAATGGCGTGAAAAACTTGTTGAAGCAGTTGCTGAGCAAGATGAAGAGCTTATGGAACGTTTCTTCGAAGATCCCGAATCAATTACTCAAGAACAAATGCTTGAAGTAATTCGTAAGGCAACTCAATCGGGCGCTATCATTCCAATGATGTGCGGTTCGGCGTTTAAGAATAAAGGTGTTCAGCGTTTGCTCGACGCCGTTTGTGCTTTCTTGCCAAGCCCGCTTGATAAAGGATCTGTTACAGGTCTCGATATCGACGACGAAGAAAAATCAATTGAAAGAATACCCGACGCAGATGAACCAACAGCTGCATTGGCTTTCAAAATTGCAACCGATCCTTACGTTGGTCGATTAACTTTCGTTAGGGTTTACTCGGGTAAACTCGAAAGTGGAGGTACATATTACAATCCACGATCTGGTAAAAAAGAAAGAATCTCACGCATCTATCAAATGCACTCAAACAAGCAACAGCCACGTGACGTAATCGAGGCTGGTGATATTTGTGCTGTGGTAGGTTTAAAAGGTACACGTACCGGCGATACCCTTTGCGATGTTAAGAATCCTATCGTGATGGAATCAATGTCATTTCCCGATCCAGTAATCGGAATAGCTGTTGAACCCAAAACGCAAAAAGACCTTGATAAACTAGGGCTTGGATTGTCAAAATTGGCCGAAGAAGATCCAACTTTCCAGGTAAATACCGATCACGAAACAGGTCAAACTATTATCCGTGGGATGGGTGAACTTCACCTCGACATTATTATCGACCGTTTAAAGCGTGAATTTAAGGTTGAATGCAATCAGGGGAAACCACAGGTTTCTTATAAAGAAGCTATTAAAGGATCAGTGCAAATTCGCGAAGTGTTTAAGAAACAAACCGGTGGTCGTGGTAAATTTGCCGACATCATTGTGAAAGTTGAAGCTGCCGAAGAAGGAAAATCAGGTCTTGAGTTTGTTGATGCCATTAAAGGTGGTAACATTCCACGTGAATATATTCCTTCGGTTGAAAAGGGTTTTAAAGGTGCTATGTCGAACGGACCCCTTGCTGGTTACGAAATTCAGGCACTTAAAGTTACCCTGATTGATGGTTCATTTCACCCGGTTGACTCTGACCAGTTGTCATTTGAGATTTGCGCAAAGCAAGCTTTCAAAAGTGCAGCATCAAAAGCACAACCAACTTTGCTTGAGCCTATCATGAAGGCCGAAATCGTAACACCCGAAGAATACATGGGTGATATTATATCTGATCTCAACCGTCGTCGCGGAAACGTCGAAGGTATGGAATCAAAAGGTGGTGCACGTGTTATCAGAGCAATGGTGCCACTTGCTGAACAATTTGGATATGTAACCGTATTGCGTACACTATCCTCCGGAAGGGCTACATCGTCGATGGAATTCTCGCACTACCAAGAAGTGCCGAAAAATATCGCAATCGAAGTGCTTACAGAGGCAAAAGGACGCCTTGATTTACTATAATTTGATACATTATAATCATGAGTCAAAAAATCAGAATTAAGCTGAAATCTTACGATCATAACTTGGTTGACAAATCGGCTGAAAAGATCGTTAAGACTGTTAAGACTACCGGAGCTGTTGTAAGTGGTCCTATACCACTTCCAACTCACAAAAGGGTTTTTACAGTTTTACGTTCAACGTTCGTGAACAAAAAATCTCGCGAGCAATATCAGTTAAGCTCATACAAGCGGTTGATTGACATTTACAGCTCAACAGCGAAAACAATCGATGCCCTGATGAAACTTGAATTGCCAAGTGGTGTCGAAGTTGAAATTAAAGTTTGATAATTTAAAACGAGTAAGAAATGCCAGGATTAATTGGAAAAAAAATCGGAATGACATCCGTATTCAGTGTTGAGGGGAAAAATGTCCCATGCACTGTGATCGAGGCTGGCCCATGCGTGGTAACTCAGGTTAAAACTGAGGGAAACGATGGATACTCTGCAGTTCAATTAGGCTTTGCTGACAAGAAAGAGAAGCACACAACAAAAGCCCAGTTTGGACACTTTAAAAAAGCAGGTACAGGCCCAAAACGTAAAGTTTACGAAGTTGACCCATTCGAGGAAGAGGTCAGTTTAGGCGACACTATTACCGTTGACATGTTTAAAGACGCACCTTGGGTAACCGTTACCGGAGTAACTAAAGGAAAAGGATTTCAGGGAGTTGTAAAACGTCACAACTTTCAAGGTGTTAACGACGCTACTCACGGGCAGCACAACCGTTTACGTGCACCGGGTTCTCTCGGAGCTTCATCGTACCCCTCAAGGGTATTTAAAGGCATGAGGATGGCTGGACGTGATGGCGGGAAAAACGTTACTATTGAAAACCTTCAGGTTTTAAAAGTAATTCCTGAAAGTAATTTGCTTGTAGTGAAAGGTTCTGTACCCGGAGCTAAAGGTTCATTCTTAATTATTTGGAAGTAATGGAATTAAATGTAATAAATATCGAAGGAAAAGAAACCGGGAAAAAGGTACAGTTAAACGACCATATTTTCGGAGTAGAGCCTAACGACCATGCCATTTACCTCGACGTAAAACATTATCTCGAAAATCAGCGTCATGGTACGCACAAAGCTAAAGAACGTGGCCAAATCAACGGCAGTACACGTAAAATTAAGCGCCAGAAAGGTACCGGTACAGCTCGTGCTGGTAGCATTAAGTCGCCAATTTTCCGTGGCGGAGGTCGAGCTTTTGGCCCAAGACCCAAGGATTATGGCTTCAAGCTTAATAAGAAAGTAAAGCAACTGGCTCGTAAATCAGCTCTTACGTATAAAGTTAAAGACAATGGAATTATTGTTCTAGAAGATTTCTCTTTGGAAACTCCTAAAACAAAAGATTTCCTGACAATTCAGAATAATCTGAAAATTAACGATAAAAAGTCGTTGTTCGTTTTATCAGAAGCAAATAAAAACATATATTTGTCCTCCAGAAATTTGAAGGGGGTTAAAGTTATAATCGCTTCTGAGTTAACAACTTACGACATACTTAACGCTTCGTCAGTTGTGTTGTTTGAAGGTTCGTTAGAGAAAATCGAAGGTGTGTTTAACAATTAATTGATAAAAAATGGACATTTTATATAAACCATTGGTGACAGAAAAAATGACGGAGCAGACCGAAAAGCTGAACCGTTATGGTTTTGTTGTAAACCGCCGAGCTACTAAGAGCCAGATTAAAGCAGCAATTAAACAAGTTTACGATGTTGAAGTTGCTTCGGTTAACACCATGGTATATGGTGGCAAAACCAAATACCGTTATACAAAAAGTGGTATTCAAAAAGGAAAAACAAGTTCTTTCAAAAAGGCAATTATTACCTTAAAAGAAGGACAAACAATAGATTTTTATAGCAATATTTAGTAAAATATGGCAGTACGTAAATTAAAACCTGTAACACCCGGTCAAAGGCACAAAATAATTGGAGCTTTTGATACGATTACAGA
>JAQICD010000044.1 GCA_027858715.1 Prolixibacteraceae bacterium | reverse complement strand
ATGTAATTGAAGTTGATAAAATGTTGATAAGTCAATTTTATAGATTATTAGATTTTAGACATTAGACAATAGATTTGTCAGTTAATCCGAGTTGATCCTCAAGATTAACGATTTCTTTTTCAGCTTCGGAGCGCGATTGAAATTTTTTCAGCGGCGTGATGGGCAGGTCATTATCATCATACAGTATAATGCGATAATCGCTTTCAATTTGGTCAGCCGCTTTGTTGCTGGCACTTAAAATTCTGAATCCTCTTTTCGTTTTTTCAACGTCTAGTTTCATTTCATCGGTTATGTAAATCCATTTCCCAAATGAAAATATACCGAAAAGCATTTCAACGGGTTTCACTCTTCTTGTTGCTGTGTCAATTATTGTGCTTGTGTTTGTAAAGGCCATAAACGCTCCGGCTATAATAAAAAATAAACCAATGTTTGAGTAGAATGTTGCTATAATACCAACAATGAATAAAAGAAGTCCGGCTGCACTGCCTTGTGGCCCAAACGATTTGTTTATTTTGTATTTTGTTTCCATCGGATTTTTTTAGCAGATTTCTCTATTTTTTGTTTAATAATGAATTAATGAGTCGTAAAGGTAAGTATATTTGGTTTTATAAGCTTTGATTATTTTTTCTACATTTACAGCTCAAAATAACTGAAAACGATGAATAAAAATGTAAAAATAATGCCCTGTCTTGATATGTAAAACGGGCGGGTTATAAAAGGTGTTCATTTCGTTGATGTTGTTGCATCGGGTGGTGTAGGTAAACTTGAGCATTTTGCTGAAGCCGTTGAGGCAGGTGCTTCGATTTTATTGGCCGCTTTTGTTTTTTATTTTGGAACAATTACAATACCGACTTCTTGTTGCATTCGTTTGTAACATCTCAGGCAGAACTGGTGCAAGAGGAATATTCGGGAGTGCAAGTTTTTCAAGAGGTTGAGCAGGTGTTTGATAATCCCGAAATCGATTTGATTATTGTAGCATCGCCAAACCATACACATTACGATTATGCCGAAAAAGCATTGATGGCGGGAAAACATGTGATTGTTGAAAAGCCATTTACAGTAACTGTTTCCGAGGCTGAACGCTTAATTGAATTAGCAGAATCGAATTATTTGATTCTTGCTCCTTTTCAAAACCGGCGTTGGGACGGAGATTTTCTGACTGTTCGGAAAATAATAGAAGAGGGAACTCTTGGCGAAATATTGTATTTCGAATCGCATTTCGATCGTTTCAGACCACAGTATGAGCGGGTGCAGTGGAAAAATGAACAGCTGTCCGGCAATGGGATTTTGTACGATCTGGGCCGCATTTAATCGATCAGGCGCTGGCATTATTTGGTATGCCCGACAAGCTTTTTGCTGATATAGGTATTCATCGTTTGAGCGGTGAGGTTGACGATTATTTCGATTTACAGCTGTTTTACGGTAAAATGAAAGTGGTGTTAAAAGCAGGTGCGATTATTCGTGAAATTGGTCCCCGGTTTATTTTACATGGACGAAATGGCTCGTTTGTAAAATATGGCCTCGATCCACAGGAAGTGAACCTACGATCCGGGATGACTCCTGATAATGAATTGCTTGGAGTCGATGATGAGAGCAATTATGGTATCATCCATTTTGAGAAAAATGAAAATGTGATACGAGAAAATCTGCAAACAGTTGATGGTGCGTATTATCGTTATTTCGAGAATATAAGTAGTGCCATAAAGGAGAAGAAAAATTAATGATAAGTGCTGATGATGGTAGAAATATTATTCGGATTATCGAAATGGCATACGAAAGCAAGCGCAGTGGTAAGGTTGTGTTGGTTTAGTTCAAAGTGCAAATAACGAAGTTTGTTTTTATGATTGTAGAGGAATACTGAAGAAGAAGTTGCTGCCTTTGTTTACTGCCGATTCGACCCAAATTCAATTTGCCCCTGATGGGTGTATTTTCGGATGCCGGTAACTTTGAAAAACGAGCATAAAAAAAACCAGCATAATGCTGGTTTTTAATGAGCGGGAGACGGGATTCAAACCCGCGACCCTTAGCTTGGAAGGCTAATGCTCTATCAGCTGAGCTACTCCCGCAAAAAAAAGTGGGAAGAGCAGGATTCGAACCTACGAAGGCTGTGCCAACAGATTTACAGTCTGCCCCGTTTGACCGCTTCGGTATCTTCCCAATTAAATATGTAAAGAACTTAGTTTTTTTTAGAATCTATGAAGGCTGAGCCAACAGATTTATCCCGATGTACATCGGGACCCCGTTTGACCGCTTCGGTATCTTCCCAAAAACATTATTAGAACTCGCGAAGGTTTAATCCTTATAGTTGAGCCGAATCTCAGATTCGAACTGAGGACCCCGAGATTACAAATCACGTGCT
>JAQICD010000215.1 GCA_027858715.1 Prolixibacteraceae bacterium | reverse complement strand
GAAAGACAGGGGCGTCAATACCAGATAGAGGTTTTTGATGCAAACCGGCATTTTCAGGTAGAATATCCGCACCGGCATGATTTTTTTGAAATACTGTTTTTGTACAAAGGCACAGGCGTGCATGTAATCGACAACAACCAGTACGAGATAAAACCACCCTGCGTATTTTTTCTTTCGCCGGGACAAGCTCATAAGCTCGAAATATCGAACGACATCGAAGGTTTCATTTTTATATTCACACCCGAATTTTACCTTATCAATAAGAATAATCAAAACCGCTTGATCGAGTTTCCATTCTTTTACACCATTGAGCAGAACAACCCGCCGGTTATACTCAGCAACACATCCGACGTAGCGCTTTTCCATCATTTGTTCAACAAAGGGGTAAGCATAGCCGACAAAAAAGATAAAGAGTCGGCTGAGTTGTTGCGTTCAATTCTGGATACAATTCTAACACTGTGCGATAGTATTTATCCCAACCGCGAAGCACTAACCAATAAAGGCAAAGGGCATTTGCTGGTTAAGCAATTCTACCAGCTTGTAGAGCAAAACATACAAAATAATTACAGTGTAAGTCATTATGCCTCGGAACTGGCTGTTACGCCCAACCATCTTACGCAAACCATACGTTTGCTCACCGGCAGAACCTCAAACGAAATCATAAAATCGAAGCAAATACTTGAGATAAAACGTTTGTTGGTACACAGCAATTTAAGTGTTACCGAAATTGCCAACTACATGAATTTCCCTGATCAGAGCTACTTTACAAAGTTTTTTAAACGTGAAACCGGTGCCACGCCTTTAAGCTACCGCGAAAGCGCTTTAAAATAGTAGGTGAAACACGTAATATGATTTCAATATGTCAGAAATATTTCGAACAATATTACTTTTGAAATTGAAAAATTGATTTTACAACACAGTTAAGTCGAAATATTCAAAAGTATTAATCAAATAAATAAGAAAAGTTATGGCCGATTTGTTAAACGTAAAAGTTGACGAGTTAATGGCAAAAGTTATTGCCAAAAACCCCAATGAATCAGAGTTTCACCAGGCAGTAAAAGAAGTTGCCGAATCGTTGATGCCGTTCATTAACGAAAACCCTAAATACCTCGACAGTAAAGTACTTGAGCGCATGGTTGAACCCGAACGCGTAATAATTTTCAGGGTACCCTGGACAGACGACAAAGGAGAAGTACAGGTTAACCGTGGTTTCCGTATTGAAATGAGCAGCGTTATTGGCCCTTACAAAGGCGGATTGCGTTTTCACCCTACAGTAAACCTTGGTATTTTGAAATTCCTGGCTTTTGAGCAGGTATTCAAAAACAGCCTTACAACTCTGCCTATGGGTGGTGGCAAAGGTGGTTCAGACTTCGATCCAAAAGGAAAATCGGACAATGAAGTAATGCGTTTCTGCCAAAGCTTCATGACTGAACTTCAGCGTCACATTGGCCCAAACACCGACGTACCAGCAGGTGACATAGGTGTTGGCGGCCGTGAAATTGGTTACATGTTTGGACAATACAAGCGTATCCGTAACGAATTCACAGGTGTTTTAACCGGTAAAGGTCTGGAATACTCAGGTAGTGTTATCCGTCCGGAAGCAACAGGTTACGGTACTGTGTACTTTGCACAAGAGATGCTTAAAACCCGCAAAGACAGCCTAAAAGGTAAAGTTGTTACTATTTCAGGTTCGGGTAATGTTGCCCAGTATGCTATCGAAAAAGCAATCGAATTCGGTGCAAAAGTGATTACATTAAGCGACTCGTCGGGTTACATTTACGACAAGGACGGTATTGATTCAGAAAAACTTGCTTTCGTAATGGAGCTTAAAAATATCCGCAGAGGTCGTATTAAAGAGTATGCCGAGAAATACAATGCAGAATATGTTGAGGGCAAAACACCTTGGGGAGCTAAGTGCGATGTTGCACTGCCATGTGCGACTCAAAACGAATTGAACGAAGACGATGCAAAAACATTAGTTACTAATGGATGTTTCGTTGTTTCGGAAGGTGCAAACATGCCTTCGACACCCGAGGCCATCGACGTATTTCTGAATGCAAAAATATTATATGCACCGGGTAAAGCTGCTAACGCAGGTGGTGTAGCTGTTTCGGGTCTTGAAATGACCCAAAACTCGATGCGTTTACCCTGGACTCGCGAAGAAGTTGACGAGCGTTTACAGCAAATCATGATTAGTATTCACAACACATGTGTGAAATACGGAAGTGAAGGCGAAGGCTACGTAAACTATCTGAAAGGTGCCAACATTGGTGGTTTCATCAAAGTTGCCGATGCGATGATAGCCCAGGGAGTTGTGTAATTATTTTTAGCGCACTATATCTGAAAAGGGTTGCTTTTAAATAAAAGCAGCCCTTTTTTTTGTCCTTTCTGACGTTTACCTTTTCTTCATCCCCAACCTCATTCCAATTCCATAAAACAGCTCAACACTATTTTCGTCATATGATGAAAATGTTCGATATCGAGCACCTAAAGTGCAAAAAAGAACAGTATAAAAGAACAAATTGATCCTGTCAATCTTCATTAGCTGAAAAATACTAACATATGTGGTTTCATTAAAGTTGCCGATGCGATGGATGCCCAGGGAGTTGTGTAATTATTTTTAGCGCACTATATCTGACAATAGATCGTTAGATTTTAGTACCCAAGACAATGACAGTTTTATTTTGACAAAACTTTAACTCACATGAGCACAAATCTAAGCAACACCATCTTTCAAAATATAAAAAAGCAGGTTGTAATGGCCTGCTTTTTTCTTCTTCTCCTTCTCTCAATTGAATTATCACGTATGTTACAACATTGGAAAAATCTACAATAATCCAACTCATTTATCATTAACATATGCTACCCCATCTTCCAGCTTACGTTTTTCACCCTTGATTTCAAAATAAGGATTTACATAACTGTGGATATCGCGTATATGTGCTGCATTAATGGAATCAATTGGATATTCGACGTAATATACCGAGAATCTTACTTGCGGTATTTTCACAAAACGCGAAACGTTTACCTTACCAAGAGGGTCGCCGGCATTAAGGGTATCGCCAACTGCTACCACTACCGAACTGTCGGCCAGTAATTCGTACTTTCCAAATGTTTCGTCGTGATGCAACATTGTAACGGTATTGTCGCCAATACGCAGCGAGTCGCGCCAGCGTGGCTCGGTAAGCATAGCCACTACCCCACCACGTGCAGCATATACCGTATCGCCGGCTTCCATTTCGAAGCCCCACATTACTTTTTGGGGTGTGCGTGTATTTGTAAAATCGAAACCAACCACTTTTGTCGATTTGCCCTCCTTAACCGGCAAACGATAAACCGCTTCATCGTTGTGAGTTACAGGATAAGCACCCATGCGGGTATTAAATTTATACTGGAATCCACCCGGGATGTCAAGGATAACCCTTCGCACGGTAAACAGCTTGTGCTTGCCGTACCTTACGGTTCCTGAGTACGGGAGCTCACAGTCGGCATCCATATTGGCAAATTCGGTAAAAGTAAGCGCTACCTGCATGGGGAAATAATTGGGGTTCGTAGCATAAAAGTCGAATAAGCCATCGGCCACCTCAACATAACTTATTTCAAGCTTCTTAACATGCTGTGCATTCACCTGAAAGCCCAGTAAAATAATCAAAGCCGAAAAAAATATCTTTTTCATCACGTGTTGTTTTACAAATAATAATATCTTCAATGCTTTATACAGAAAAGCAATATAAGTTCTTTTCTGCAAATTGCAAATTAAAACAAAATGCAGTTTCAAATGAAGCACTCTTTTATTAAGGCATGGCAATGGATACCAAGCTTGTATTTCGCACAAGGATTTCCTTACATCCTGGTTATCATTGTTTCAACAGTAATATATAAAAACCTGGGGTTAACAAATTCGCAGATAACCTTTTACACCGGATGGTTTTACCTGCCATGGGTTATAAAACCGCTATGGAGCCCTTTTATCGACCATATTCGCACAAAACGGTTCTGGGTAATTTCAACCCAAATCATTATGGGTGCAGTGCTGGCAGCCATAGGCCTTACGCTACCACTCGACGGCTACTTAAAGTGGAGCATCATCTTTTTCTGGCTTATTGCCTTTAGCTCGGCCACCCACGACATAGCTGCCGATGGTTTTTACATGCTTGGCCTTAACGAGCATCTTCAATCGTACTTTGTAGGCATACGCAGCACTTTCTGGCGTGTTTCGTCAATTGCTGGACAAGGCGGACTGGTTTACCTTTCGGGCTTACTAATTGAGGACGAGATGCCGGCAGCGCGTGCATGGATGTTTATACTTGCCGGTGCAGGTATTTTGTACGCCTGCATTGGCCTTTATCACATGATAATTATGCCGCACCCTGCCAACGACCCCGAGATGAAATTATCGAACGGCAGTGAAGCCATTCGCGAATATTTCAGAACCTTTGTAGCTTTTTTCAAACGCAAAAATATTGGCCTTTTCATTCTGTTTGTTTTGTTTTACCGCCTTGGCGAAGCACAGCTTACCAAACTTGCTGCGCCTTTCTTGCTCGATAGCCGCGAAGCCGGCGGACTGGCATTTAACAACGAACAAGTTGGCTGGGCATACGGAACGGTAGGAGTTGCAGGCCTGGTTGTGGGAGGAATACTTGGCGGCATGGCCACTGCCAAACACGGTCTTAAATTCTGGATATGGCCCATGGCTCTTCTGATGAATCTGCCCGATTTAGCCTACGTTTACTTGGCATATGCGCAGCCCGAGAATTTCATTTTTATTCAGGCTATGATTGCTTTCGAACAGTTTGGCTATGGATTTGGATTTACAGCATTTATCCTTTACCTGATTTACTTTGTACAAGGCAACAATAAAACCTCTCATTACGCCATTGCAACGGGAATAATGGCACTGGGCATGATGTTGCCCGGCATGATAAGCGGCTGGATACAGGAACAGCTCAGTTACGAGTTATTCTTCATTTGGGTAATAATTTGTACCATACCCGGACTGGTAATGATACCGTTTTTAAAGATTGACAGAAGCTTCGGGAAAAAGAAATCTTAAACTACATTTTCATCGCCCTGTCCATATCGCGTTTCGCATCGTTACGCTTTAGTGTTTCGCGTTTGTCGTACACTTTTTTACCTTTTGCCAGGGCAATTTCGAGTTTTGCCAGCCCTCGGTCGTTCATAAATAAACGCAAAGGCACAATGGTAAGCCCCGATTCTTTAAGTTTGCGATCGAGCTTTTGCAGCTCGCGTTTTTGTAGCAGAAGCTTACGTTCGCGCATGGCCTCGTGGTTATTCAGCGAGCCAAACTTATATTCCGAAATATGAAGATTTTTCACATAAAGCTCGCCCCCATAAAACTGACAATACGAATCGGGCAATGAAGCTTTTCCGGCACGTATCGATTTAATTTCGGTACCCTGAAGTTGAATTCCGGCAATTAATTTATCGAGTATTTCATACTCGAAAAATGCCTTCTTATTCTTTATGTTGATTTTATTTTGAGGTTTAAGTCCCATATCAATAAAAAATTATAGCCGTTAATTTAGTCAAAATAATATAAACTGCCGTATATCCGACAAACAAAGCTGCCATTAGCATCGTTAAATAAGTCGCATTGCGCACGAAATTAACTCCAAACAAATAATGTACTGCCATGTAAGCCAAAAAAAGTGAATAAATTGAAAAAAAATCAAAAAAATCAAAAAAAGGAAACAGTCCGGTAAGCATCGAAACCAAAATTAGTGGCGTCATTGTATAAGCTGTAATGGTTCGCGAGTTATCTTTTTGCATGGGCAATGCAAACATTAGTGACAAATGATAAATCACAGCGTGTGAAACAAAAAATACCGAAACCAGAATTAAAACCTCACGAAGTGCTTTGATAAAAATATCAAAATACAAAATACCATATACCGAATTAAAAAGTATCTCGCCAATAAACACAAGCAGAAACACAAGAACAAGTCCGGGTATTAAAAAACAACTAAACAATCCATGAGGCTTTTCCTTGTCGCTTTTATAATCCTTCCAGAACCTTTCGGGATGCAACAGCAGCTCGTAGCTTTTAATCGTATTTAATCGAATTAACTGAGTCAGTTCCATAAAGTAGTATCAAATTTCCAACGGAAGATGTTTTGCATTTTCTCGTCACAAAAATACATTAGTTTTGTAGAACTAAAAGCAGAATCGAAGTTGAAACAAATAATGTTAACCATAACTTGCAGTAACACCCTGACTCATGGCAACATACAATCTTATAACCATACTTGGAGCTACGGCATCGGGAAAAACAACAGTAGCAGCGCATTTAGCACGGCAGTTTAATGGTGAAATCATATCGGCCGATTCAAGGCAGGTATATCGCGGAATGGACATTGGAACCGGAAAGGATATTGACGATTACACCATCGATGGCGACACTGTACCTTATCACCTGGTTGACATTGCCGATGCTGGCTACCAATACAATGTGTTTGAATATCAACGCGAATTTATAAAAGTTTTTGACGACATACAGAGTCGCAACAAACTGCCGGTGATGTGCGGAGGCAGCGGCCTGTACCTCGAAGCTATACTAAAAGGATACAAACTCATTCATGTACCTGTAAATGAAAAACTCAGAATCAGTATCGCAGACAAAAGCCTCGACGAACTCACCAATATTCTGCAAACCTATAGAAGACTACACAATACATCCGATGTTGATACCCGCAAACGGGCAGTCAGAGCCATCGAAATTGAAGAGTATTACAAGGAACATCCGCAAACCGACTTGTATTTTCCTGAAATTAACAGCCTGGTAGTTGGTGTTAAATTCGACCGCGATTCGCGCAGGCGTCGCATTACCCAACGCCTAAAATCGCGTTTAAACAAGGGTATGATTGACGAAGTGAAGGCACTTTTAGACAAAGGCATCAAGCCTGAAAACCTGATTTATTACGGGCTGGAGTATAAATTTATCACACTGCACCTTACCGGTCAACTCACTTACGATGAGATGTTCAGACAGCTCGAAACAGCCATACATCAATTTAGCAAACGGCAAATGACCTGGTTTCGGAAAATGGAAAAACAGGGAATTCTTATTCATTGGCTCGACGGGTACATGCCACTGGAAGAAAAACTTCAAAAAATAAACGATTGGTTTAATAAATAGTTGTCTCACAGATTTGAGACAATAGATTTGAGATTTTTTAATTTTTAAGTCTATTATCTCATGTCTAAAATCTACCTGTAATGAATAATTTCTGTAACAAAGAAGCTATTCAATCCTCCCCCACTTAATCAGTGTACGAACCATTTCGGTTTCACCATCAATATTTACCAGGCTGTTTAAATATTTGCCCGAATCGGTTTTTTGTTGCTGTACCGCTAACTTTTCGCCGGGTACAGCTTCTTTCAGAAAATTAATTTCGAAATGGCGTATGCAGTATTCGAGAAGAAATTCGTAACCGTACGAATTGATGATACGCTCGATGTAGCTCACGTTGTTCATGTGCCTGTTCATGTCGGTTTCGGTAAACGATACCGGTACAGCATCGAATGTGATCGGATTTTCAAGTGCCGATATTTTGTCAGGATTCTTTTCGTATAAACGGTCTGTATTCAATGGGAAATCGCGCATAAATTCGTTGGCACGTACCAGACGGCGGGTTTTGGTGTTTACCATTAGCCACATACTAATGGCCGTTATCAACACTTCGCCCGACTGGCTTAAAACTTCGAAATTACGTACGGCCATAATGCCGTTGAGTCCGTTCGACCAGGTTCGTATGGTAATTTCATCGCACCATTCGGGATATTTTTTCACGTCGATTTTCAAACGCGACAGCACCCAAAAAACATTTTCATCCTGCAGTACATCCCACCCCACTCCGCATGCTACGGTGTGATTACCGGCAATTTCCTGAAAGAAACTACACAACTTTGGAATGGTTAGTTTACAGTGAACATCAACATGATACGAACGAATCTGAAACGTTTCGGAATAAATACGTGGTGCATCGGGTGATATTTGAAAAGCCATACGATTTAATTATTAAGGTTGCTGCAAAAATAACAAGGCATTTTGAAAACCCGCGGTTAATACGCATTTTTGCATAAATTTTCACACATATGAGTATAATTATTAAAACACCCGAACAAATAGAGGGTATAAGAAAAAGCAGTCAGCTTGCGGGCAGCGTACTGCAAATGATTAAAGAATTTATAAAAGAAGGTATCTCCACCGATTACCTCGACAATATTATCGAAGAATACATACGCGACCACGGTGCGGTACCGGCTACACTGGGTTATCATGGTTTTCCAAAATCATCGTGCATATCGCTGAACGATGTAATCTGCCACGGCATCCCTTCGACAGACACCATACTGAAAGAAGGCGACATTTTCAACATTGATATTACCACCATTTTAGACGGGTATTACGGCGATACCAGCAAGATGTTTTGGCTTGGCGACATACCCGAAAAAACCAAAAGTTTAATCGACGATACCTACCACTGCCTTAGCCTGGGCATTAAGCAAGTATATCCCGGAAATAAATTTGGCAACATTGGTTTTGTTATTTCGCGTTATGCCAAAGCCAAAGGCTACTCGGTTGTTTACGAGTTTTGCGGTCACGGTGTAGGTTGCGAATTTCACGAAGAACCACAGGTTGAACACATTGGACGAAGAAATTCAGGACCTGAAATGAAACCGGGTATGACTTTCACCATTGAACCTATGATTAACCAAGGTAAATCGCGTGCCAAAGTTGATAAATACGACGGCTGGACAGCCCGCACCATCGACGGAAGGCTTTCGGCTCAGTACGAGCACACTTTGCTGGTAACCGATAACGGCGTTGAAGTGTTAACCGACGTAAGTGGGGAGTACGAACAAAATACATAGTATCTTCACACACAAATTCAAACATTTATTTTCTGCATTATGAAACGAACTTTTATTTTACTGTTTGCCTATATGGTTTTACATGCCTGCTCGACAAAAGACACTACAAACCCGGTAATTCCAAAAGACAAAGAGATTGAGCAAAAAGTAGAAATCCTACTAAAGAAAATGACACTGGAAGAAAAAATTGGTCAAATGACTCAGCTCACCATTGATGTTCTGGGTGAACCCGGTTCGGCAAAAAAGGGCGATTTTCAGTTAAGCGAAGCCCTGATGGATACCATATTTGGAAAATATAAAGTTGGTTCTATTTTAAATACACCCGGCACAACAGCACAAACTAAAGAGAAATGGCAGAAGATTATCAGTGAAATTCAGAAAAAATCATTGCAAGAAATCGGTATTCCCTGTATTTACGGGCTGGATCAAATACATGGTTCAACCTATATTTTAGATGGAACATTATTTCCGCAACCACTAAACATGGGCGCTTCTTTTAACCGTTCACTGGTTCGTGAATGCGGTATTATCACAGCTTACGAAACCAAAGCCGGAAGTATTCCCTGGACTTTTTGTCCTACCGTTGACCTTGGACGCGATGCACGCTGGGCACGAATGTGGGAAAACTATGGCGAAGATGCATATATAAATGCTGAAATGGGGCGCGAAGCCGTTATTGGCTTTCAGGGCGATAGTCCCAATCATATTGGTAAAGAAAACATTGCTGTATGTATGAAACACTACATGGGATACAGTGTTCCCGTTTCGGGGAAAGACCGTACCCCTGCAATTATAAGCGAACAAGACTTGCGTGAAAAACATTTTGCTCCGTTTCTGGAAACCATCAGAGCCGGGGCTTTGTCGGTAATGGGAAACTCTGCTTCTATTAACGGAATGCCTGTACATGCCAGTTACGAGCTGCTTACCCAGTGGCTTAAGGAAGACCTGAACTGGGATGGAGTTATTGTTACCGACTGGGCAGATATAAACAACCTTTATACTCGTGAGAAAATTGCGACCGACAAAAAGGAAGCCATCAAAATTGCCATTAACGCAGGAATTGACATGGCAATGGAGCCTTACGACTGGGATTTCTGCATTTACCTAAAAGAACTGGTAGAAGAAGGCGAAGTGAAAATGAGCCGTATTGATGATGCTGTACGACGCGTATTACGCATGAAATACCGACTGGGACTATTTGAAACGCCGGTTTACAACACCGAAGATTTCCCTCTGTTTGGAAGTGAGAAATTTGCCCGGGTTGCACTAAAATCAGCAGAGGAATCAATTGTACTACTAAAGAACGAAGCAGACATCCTGCCCCTGCCCGAAGGTAAAAAAATACTGGTAACCGGCCCCAATGCCAACTCAATGCGAAGCCTCAACGGAGGTTGGACATACACCTGGCAGGGAAAACGAGCCGATGAGTTTGCAGTTGAGCACAACACCATTATGGAAGCTTTTGTCGAAAAGTATGGAAGCAGCAACGTGGTTTACGAACCCGGAGTAAGCTATAATAACAAAGGTGAATACTGGGAAGAATTTGAACCACAAATAGAGAAAGCTGTTGCCGCAGCACGCGGAGTGGATGTTATTTTTGCATGTGTTGGCGAAAACTCCTATTGCGAAACCCCGGGAAACTTGTCGAACCTCACTTTATCGGAAAACCAGCTTAAGCTGGTAAAAGAACTTGCAAAAACAGGAAAACCAATAGTGTTGATATTGAATTCGGGGCGCCCCCGTATTATTAATGAAATTGAACCGCTGGCTAAGGCTGTAGTTAATGTGATGCTTCCCGGCAATTTTGGTGGTGATGCACTTGCCAATCTTGTAAGTGGCGAAGCCAACTTCAGCGGAAAACTGCCATTCTCTTATCCCAAGGCTGTTAACTCATTAGGGAGCTACGATTACAAGTCCAGCGAGCAAACCGGAATCATGGAAGGTGCCTATAACTACAATTCTCAGATGTCGTTTCAGTGGGCCTTTGGCTATGGTTTAAGCTACACCGATTTTGAATACAGCAACTTCTCTGTTGACAAAACGTCGTTCACTGCCGGTGATGAACTAACATTCACGGTAGATGTTACCAACACCGGCAAACGTGCAGGAAAAGAGAGTGTACTATTGTTCAGCAGCGACCTGGTAGCATCGCTCATCCCCGATGTGCGCCGCTTGCGTAATTTCGAAAAAGTTGAAATTCAGCCCGGAGAAACCAAAACTGCAACCCTGAAAATTACAGGTTCAGACCTTGCCTTTGTAGGCTACGACGGAAAATGGATTCTGGAAGAAGGAGAATTCAAAATGCAGGCCGGTAACCAGATCATAAATATTGCATGTACTGAAACCCAAAAATGGGAAACGCCTAATATATAATTTCAACATATACGATACAACAGTACACTCGTGCCTGGTAAAAAACCTCCGCGTTTTCTTGCGTTTTTTTTCACCTTATGAAGACATGGCAATTGGCTTTGGTGCGATTGGAAAAGGATACGCTGCCAATATGGCTAAAAAAGCAATGATGGAAGCCGGTGCAATTAGTAGTTTTGTTGATGCTTCGGGCGATATACTTTTTTGGGGAAATAATGCGAATGATGCTCCATGGAAAGTTACAATTCAGTAACACAAGTCGAACAAGTTTGACATTCATTTCATCTAACTTTTGAGCTTTGTCTCCTCCTAAAATCCAAATCCGCCAAAGTCGAATTCTTTCTTTTCGGCTTCTTCAAACATTTCGGCTTCTTGATGTTCTGCATTTCCTTCAATATAAATGGCTTTGCCGGTTTCGGGACAAATATATTCGCAACCTCCGCAGCCTATGCAAATTGACTGATCGGTTGTTGGAATGGTTAATGCCCCTTTATGCGGAATCATTGTAACTGCCTGCGTAGGACAATGCTCGGCACAAGCACCACAATGTGTTTCATCGCGGTAAGCAATGCAATGATCGAGGTCAAGAATAATTTTTCCAACCTGAGTTAAATGCTTTTCATCAACCGTGAGAGGTTGAATAGCCCCGGTTGGACATACTTCAGAGCAAATTATACAGTCGTAATTGCAAAATCCGTTTTGAAATTTCATGGTTGGCATCATAAAACCCGACAAGCCATACTCGGCAAATGCCGGTTCCAAAATATCTGCCGGACACTTACTCACACATAAATGACACGATGTGCAATGATCCTTTAAATGCTTGATCCCTTTTGAGCCGGGCGGTGTTAAGGGCGTATGTTTATTCGCATCCTTAACTCCTGTCACTTTTCCGGCCATTGTTGCTGGAATTGCAACCGTTGATAAAAGTGTAGTTGATAAAAACTTTCGTTTTCCTTCATCAATAACATCGGGTTTTGCGACTTTCTCGCTGCTTGTTCTATAGGCAAATTTGTATGAAATGGCATTCCGGTTACAACTCTCAATACAATTGAAACAGGTAACACACCGGCTATGGTCTATTTCCTGCGCTTTACTATCGATGCAATAGGCTTTGCAATTGAGTTCACATAGCGTACAACTGTTGCACTTACCATGATCGAATATTACTCTAAACAGCGAATATTTGCTCAAGAACCCCAGCACGGTACCTACCGGACAAATGGTATCGCAATACGTGCGTCCGTGTTTCCATGCCAGGTAACCTATAGTAATAAGGGTAAGCAAACCAATAATCAAAGCAGACACACTAAGTATTGATGCATCGGCTCTGTAGAAAGTATAATTATCAAAACTTGTAAAAATGGCTTCGAGCAAGTTATTTCCCAAAATGTAAATTGGTCTGAAAACCGAAACGATCATGCGCCCATAAGCACTGTAAGGATCAAGCAGACCCAACAATACAGGGATGCCTAGTAAAAAGGCAACAAGTACAATAACCACAACCGACCACCGGAGTATTGTCATTGCCTTACGATAGCGGAAACGCTTCTTCTTTTTACGAAATAAACGAGCTACACGCCCTACCACATCCTGATATACGCCCATTGGACAAATAACCGAACAATAAATACGTCCAAAAACCAAAGCCAAAATCACAAGAGAAACAATCCAAACAATGCTCAACGACAAAATTGCCGGCACCAACTGAATCTGCGTCAGAAAATTCAATTGATCCGGTAATAACTCAGCAAAGTCTAGAAAATAAAGCGTTATTAATGTAAAGAACAGTGTTGCAAATCCTACTCGTATTTTCTTAAGCATGAAAATCTATAATTTAATTCGCTTCACATTTAAACTTTCAAGGTTCATTGTACCAATATTAAGGCTCTGTCCGTTGGCCAGATGCTCAACATGATCCAGCGGCATTTCCTCAATTTGACTGAAGAATTTAGCGGCGGCAGTGTCAACAGCTACAATATCCTGCGACATAAACAAGCTCTTGGTTAACACTACATCCGACTCTGATTTACCACGAGGACCATTCGATTTAAGCGTACGGTAAGCATCAACGACATTAAGCACCGGCTTTTTATCCAAAGTACAAATATCAGCAATACATTGCTGCAAGTCGTTACTATGGAAAAACCTGCGATCCCAAACAATACCCATGTGATTTTTCATCGAAATTGACAAGCGTGCACCACCATGATGCTTCAATACCGGAACATTGATCCAGATATCGCTGTCGAGAATAGCCTGATGAATTTTAGCTTCTTTTAAAATTTTACCCTTTGGTATTGAAACATTGCGGTAATACGACTCCTGATGCCCGGGTATCATATTTGCACCTGCATCTTTAGCAGCTTTTTCAATTCCGCTGTTTTGATAACATTGTCTCCAATCATCGCATGTATTATCAAACACTAAAACTTCACTGGCACCAGCATCGAAACATTGTTTTACAATTTCACCAATTAACTCAGGATTAGCATTTGCGGCAAATTCAGGTGATTTATCCCATCCTATATTGGGTTTTATGCATACTTTATATCCGGGTTTAACAAATTTATTCATGCCTCCCATTTCGGCTAGGGCACGTTTAAACATTGCCCCGGGTTCGCCACCCATTACGGCAACTAAATCGACAGGCGTACCGCTGGTCGAGTTATCCAGGCTTTGCGACATAAGGTGCATGGCTCCGTTTACTTTAATAGTAGCAGCCACACCGGCTACAGCTAACGCGCTCAAAAACTTTCTTCTATCCATCATATAACTGTTTGTGCATTCAAAATTAATGTAAGAAAACAAGATATAAAAAATCTATGAATCTATATATGATGTTATATAACAGCAAAAGCCACCTACCACAGAAGAAACACAGTTGTAGTTTCTGACATGACAGGTGGCCGATGACCAAAACCTAATTATCCAATCAACTATAAATACTTGTAATATAAAGCTTTATTAACCAAACATTTATTTCGACATCAAAAAATCGTTGATATGAGCAGCCGCACGCTGGCCACTTTCGATGGCACGAACCACCAAACTTGCACCCGATTTCGCATCTCCGCAGGCAAACACCTTGTTGATACTTGTTAAGCTATCTTTAACTCCAGCTTTAACATTTCCCCGATTATCATATTCAACCTTAAGGCTATCAAGCAAACCATCGTGTTCGGGCGAAACAAATCCCATAGAAAGCAAAATGAGATCGGCTTTAATAATTTCATTTGTTCCGGGAACTTCATTCATAACGAATCTTCCACTTTCGTCTTTATCCCACTTAACCTGAACTACTTCGGCCCCGGTAACTTTTCCGTTTTCTGAAAGTACCCTTTTGGTAGCCAAGCTCCACCTGCGCTCGCACCCTTCGAGATGCGAACTTGAAGTGCGCATAATATTTGGCCAGTATGGCCATGGATTATTGTCGGTACGTTCTTTTGGGGGTTTTGGCATAATTTCGATTTGTGTTATACTTTGAGCTTTTTGCCTTATTGAAGTACCCACACAATCGGAACCAGTATCACCACCACCAATTACAAGTACATTTTTATTCTCTGCTGAAATTCGCTCAGACTCCTTTATTTTTTCGCCACGCACCACTTTATTTTGCTGCTTCAGGAACTCCATGGCAAAATGAATGCCTTTGGCATCGCAGCCTTCAACAACAAGATCGCGTGGTTTCATAGCTCCAATGGCAATACATACCGCATCGAATTTTTTCAGAAGCTCAGTTTTCGATAAATCGACTCCCACTTTTGTGTTTACAACAAATTCAATCCCCTCAGATTCAAAGAGTTTTTGCCTACGGTCGATAAGCCCTTTGTTTAATTTAAAATCGGGGATGCCATAGCGCAACAATCCGCCTACAGCATTATCGGCCTCATAAACAGTAACTGTATGCCCGTTCTGATTTAACAAATCGGCAGCCGATAAACCTGCAGGCCCCGAACCGATTACAGCTACTTTTTTGCCCGTACGTATTTCGGGCAACCGGGGCTCGACAATACCCAACTCGAAAGCCTTTTCAACTACTGCCGACTCATTTTCACGAATGGTAACTGGCTCGTTATGAATATTGAGCACGCATGATTTTTCGCATAAAGCCGGACAAACCCGACCTGTAAATTCGGGGAAGGCATTGGTTGACGACAAAATCTCGTAAGCCTCTTTATAATCGCCACGATAGAGTGCATCCTGCCATTCGGGAATTTTGCTGCACACGGTGCATGCCCAATGACAAAACGGTATTCCACAATCCATACATCGAGAAGCCTGCGCTTTACGATCGTCTTCGTTAAGTGTCTGTTCTACTTCACCAAAATCACCTATTCGTTCCTGTACCGGACGATAGCCGCTTTCTTTTCGGCCTATCTCCATAAAACCTGTAGGTTTTCCCATATCTTTGATTGTTTCAAATTTCAAATTAAAAATTACAAATTGTTGCTCGGTGCATTTTCTACTCGTGTCTGCGATCGTCAACTGATTTTTGTAATTCGATTTCTATTTTTCGCAATTTCTCTTCTTCGAGAATTTTCTTATACTCAAACGGTATAACCTTTACAAAACGAGGCAGATATTCGTCCCAGTTGGTGAGTATTTTTGCCGCCAACTTGCTTCGCGTCTGAGTAAGATGTTCGCTAATCATATCCTGCAACTCCACCATATCAGCTTTGTCTTCGACCTTTGCAAGCTCTACGAGCCCCTTATTGCAGTAATAATCGAAATCACCATTTACATCGAGCACGTAAGCTATACCGCCGCTCATGCCCGCTGCAAAGTTTCTTCCGGTTTTGCCAAGTACTACTACTCGCCCACCAGTCATGTATTCACAACAATGATCGCCGGTACCCTCAACAACTGCGCTGGCACCTGAATTTCGCACTGCAAAACGCTCACCGGCTACACCCCTGACAAAAACTTTACCGCTGGTTGCACCATATAATGTTGTGTTACCAATAATGATATTTTGCGCAGGATCGAAAGTTGAAGCTGAACGTGGAACCACGGTTATTTTACCACCCGACAATCCCTTTCCAAGATAATCATTCGAATCGCCCTGCAAGCGAAGTGAGACTCCTTTTGCCAGGAATGCACCAAAACTCTGACCGGCCGATCCATGAAAGATACAATTAATTGTATCTTCGGGCAGTCCTTGTTCGCCATATCTTTTCGATATTTCGCCCGACAACATTGCTCCTACCGTACGGGTAATATTATTAATGTCTTTTTCTATCCATACCCTTTGCTGGCTTTTTATAGCTGCATTCGCTTCACGAATCAAGGTTCGGTCTATATGATCATCGAGACTAAGAGTATTGGGATGAACATTACGAATAGCAAAAATTTCAGTTTCTTTGGGCTTATATAGAATTTTACTAAAATCGATCTTTGATGACTTCCAATTTTGTACTTCGGGATCTACTTCGAGCAACTCGGGACGTCCAACTATTTCATCAAGGCTGCGATATCCCATTTCAGCCAGATACTCACGCACCTCTTCGGCAATAAAGCGGAAAAAGTTTACCACAAAATCGGCTTTACCAATAAAGCGCTCCCTAAGTTTTTCATCCTGAGTAGCAATACCCATCGGACAAGTGTTCATGTGGCATTTACGCATCATTACACACCCCAGTACGATAAGAGCACTGGTGCTGAAACCGAATTCTTCGCCTCCCAAACAAGCCATTTTCACCACATCGAGGCCGGTTTTTAGCTGTCCATCGACCTGTAGTTTTACTCTTCGGCGCAGATCATTCATTACTAAGGTTTGCTGGGTTTGTGCAATACCTAATTCGGGCGGAACACCTGCATGTTTAATAGAACTGGCTGGTGATGCGCCTGTACCACCGTCGTGTCCTGCAATAATAATGATATCTGAAAAGGCTTTTGCTACACCTGCCGCTACAGTACCCACTCCATCTTCCGAAACAAGCTTAACTGACACTTTGGCTGCAGGATTACAACATTTCAAATCATATATTAGCTGTGCCAAATCTTCGATGGAATAAATATCGTGATGTGGTGGAGGCGAAATTAAGGTAATACCCGGTGTTGAATTTCGGGTTTTTGCTATAACCTTGTTCACCTTAAATCCGGGCAGCTGTCCCCCCTCGCCGGGCTTAGCCCCCTGTGAAATTTTAATCTGAATTTCTTCGGCATTGGTTAGGTAATTATTGGTTACACCAAACCGCCCCGAGGCTATTTGTTTGATTTTACTGTTTTTAATAGTTCCAAATCGCGCAGAATCTTCTCCACCTTCACCAGTATTGCTTCTTCCTCCAATAGTATTCATGGCTATTGCCAGTGCCTGGTGAGCTTCAATACTAATCGATCCATATGACATGGCACCGGTTACAAATCTTTTGGTTATTTCCTCAATGGGCTCAACCTCCGAAATATCAATTGGAGCATTACTTTTCTTCAGTCTTAAAAAACCTCTTATGAAATGGGTTTTATTTTCCTGCTCTATTTGTTTTGAGAAATCTTTATACTTGCTATAATCATTAGTACGTGTACTCCACTGTAAAAGTGCTATCGTTTCAGGATTCCATGCATGCCGCTCGCCATTGCGCCGATAGTGGTAAACTCCATTATTTTGTAGTTGAAACTTTTGATTGGATGGCTTAAAAGCCTGCTCGTGAAACATTAATGCTTCTTTTGCCAGTTCGGGTAATCCCACACCGCCAATACGAGATGGTGTACCACGGAAATATTTTTCAATAAGGCTGGGATCAACACCTAAAGCCTCAAATATTTGTGCCCCGTGATAACTCCGAAGGGTAGAAATCCCCATTTTGGAGAACACTTTAAGCAAGCCCTTTTCAACAGCTTTAATATAATTTTTACGTGCCTCGCTATAAGAAATATTGAGCTGACCAGTTTTCACTAATTCATCAATAGATGCAAAGGCTAAATAAGGATTAACAATACTGGCTCCATATCCGAGTAATAAAGCAAAATGCATCACTTCGCGAGCCTCGGCTGTTTCAACAATTATTCCGATTTGCATGCGTTTTTTCATCTCAATCAGATGGTGATGAACAGCAGCCGTAACCAAGAGCGAAGGCAATGCTGCTGTATCTTTATCTATACATCGGTCGGATAAAATAATAAAGTTTTTACCTTCATCAACAGCCTTCTCGGCCTGAAGTAAAATATTATCCAATGCTTTTTTAAAGCCTTTCTCTCCTTCTTTTGCAGGAAAAGCCATTGATATGGTCGAATGAGTAAAGTAATCGTCTTTGATATCCTTAATCTTCCCCAAATCGGTATTGGTGATAATCGGGTGACGCACCTTTATCATTTTTGCATGTTCCGGATTATCTTCAAGAATATTTTTATTTAACGAACCAATGTAATTGGTTAACGACATTACCAGTTCTTCACGAATAGGATCAATTGCAGGGTTGGTTACCTGGGCAAATAATTGTTTAAAATAATTGAAAAAACGTTGTGGCTTATCGGAAAAAGCTGCTAAAGGCGTGTCGTTTCCCATAGATGATGTAGGCTCAACACCATTAGTTGCCATCCCTTTTATTATAACCCGGATGTCCTCTTTTGAATAGCCAAATTCATTCAGATATGTTTCAAAATCGCTGCCCATTGACGATGTAACTCTTTGCTGAACTTCGATATCCTCAAGACTGATACGGTTTTCATTTAACCAATTTTGATATGGGTTACGATGAGTAAGCTCGTTTTTTACTTCCTGATCTGGAATAATAATTCCCAGTTTAGTATCAACTAATAAAATTTTACCCGGTTTCAGCCTTCCCTTCACACGAATTTGTGAAGGATGAAAATCCTGAACACCAACTTCAGAACCCATTACAATCATATCGTCGTTTGTAACAACATAGCGCGATGGGCGTAACCCGTTACGGTCGAGCGTACCACCAATATAACGCCCGTCGGAAAAAACAATTGACGCAGGACCGTCCCAGGGTTCCATTATTGTTGAATGAAACTCGTAAAAAGCTTTCAGGCTATCGGGGATTGGGTTTTTGTCGTTAAACGATTCAGGTATCATCATGCACAATGCATGGGGTATTGGCCTGCCTGCCATAAACAAAAACTCGAGTACATTGTCGAACGAAGCCGAATCGCTTTTACCCGGTTCAATTATAGGCAAAACTTTTTTCAAATCTTCGCCAAACACCTCCGACTTAAGCAGCGATTCGCGTGCATGCATCCACAATCGGTTACCGCGCACAGTATTGATTTCACCATTATGAGCAACAATTCTGAAAGGTTGTGCCAGACTCCATGTAGGAAAAGTATTTGTGCTAAATCTTGAGTGTACCATTGAAATAGCACTTTTAAACTCAGGATCACTTAAATCGTGAAAATATTCAGGCAACTGCCCTGGTGTGAGCATACCTTTATAAACCATCGTTTTTGACGATAAGCTTGAAAAGTAAAATGCCTCTTTTTCTTTTAGTTTAGATGTGCGAATGGCATTCTCTACTAATTTACGCACAACATATAATTTTCGCTCCAGCGCCTCCTGCTCACGCTTTATGGTAGATTTAATAAACAGCTGCACTATTTTAGGTTCGGCTCGCAAGGCAATCTCTCCTGCTGCCTTAGAGTCCACTGGCACTTCACGAACATGAAAAAGCTCTAACTGCTCCTCACCGCAATATTTTTCGATAGTCGAAATGCATAAATCGGCCTCCTTTTTACGTCTGGGTAAAAATAGCAAACCAGTACCATACTGCCCCGGAGATGGAACATTGATCCCCAATCTCACTATAAAATCGTGAGGCACCTGTACCTGGATACCTGCTCCATCGCCGGTTTTTGAATCGGCTCCTGTAGCTCCGCGGTGATCCATTCTCAAAAGCACTTCTAATCCGCGCTTTACAATATCGTGTGTTTTTTGCCCTTTAATATTAGCTACAAAACCAATTCCACAATTGTCGTGTTCGTTATCGGGACAATAAAGTCCCTGAGCTTTTGGCAATCCCATTTGAATACTCATAGCATATTTTTTTTGCATTACAACTAACCCACATTAATGTCAGAACTTAAACTATATAGCTAACATTTAGAAATATTTGTGGCGCATTTCCCTAATTTGTGACATCAAAAATAAGCCTAAGCAATCATAAACGCAAACACACGAACTCAAAAACAGTTTATCTTAACAAATTGTCATAAAACATAAACTAAAAAATCACAAACACACACAATACGTTAAATATCTGGCTTACTAACTATTAAGCAAATATTAAACATTTAAAAGGCATTAAAAAAATGATAAAACCAAAACACAAAAAAATAGAATCATTTTACTTAGATGTTCTATCCTTTATCTTCTATGGCTTTGTTGGTGTATTTTGTTGTATTATTGACACTTAAAACATATAAATACAACACAAAAACAAAGAGCCACCTTAAAAAAAGCAGCTCTTTGTTAATTTTTCATTATCAAAAATAAAAAATGCTAGTCATATATCATTTTGACAATAATTCAAGATAACAATTATCAATTTTATCAAAATCGAACAGGGAAATAACATTATTCATCTTTTCAGCAATTTCATCATTGCACAAATTACCAATGCTGCCTTCGTGTACATGATTAACCTTTTTCACAGGTACATAATCGCCATCAATAATTTTCCTTGCTACATGTTTGTAGGCATCTCTGAAAGGCATTCCACCATTTACCAGTTTATTAACATCTTCTACACTAAAAATAAGATCGTATTTTTTATCGTCGAGAATCTTTTTATTCACCTTCATAACTTCAATAGCATGTGCAGCAATCTGCAAGCAACTTTTCAACTCACCAAAGGCAGGAATAAACACCTCTTTAATAATTTGAAGATCACGAAAGTACCCACTCGGAAGGTTGTTTGTCATCAGAATAATATCGTTGGGCAAAGCCTGTATTTTATTACAATGCGAACGCAATAATTCAAAAACATCAGGATTCTTTTTATGAGGCATAATGCTTGACCCGGTAGTCATATTATCGGGCAACGACACAAAACCAAAATTCTGGCTGGTAAAGAGACAAACATCGTATGCCATTTTCGAGAGTGTTGACGCTATAGATGAGAGTGCAAAGGCGATGGTTTTTTCTACTTTCCCGCGCCCCATTTGCGCATACACCACATTGTAATTCATCTGGTCGAAACCAAGAAGGTCGGTCGTCATCTGGCGATTAAGCGGAAAGCTTGAACCATAACCGGCAGCAGACCCTAAAGGGTTTTGATTGGTTATTTTCCATGCCGCATTTAATAATTGCAGGTCATCGGTAAGACTTTCGGCATATGCTCCGAACCATAAACCAAAAGATGAGGGCATAGCCACCTGGAGATGAGTATAACCGGGAAAGAGTATATCTTTGCTATCGTCACTACGCCGTATCAACAACTTAAAAAGCTTATCGGCTAACGCCGTAACCTCTTTTATTTCGTGACGTGCATACAATTTCAAATCAAGCAATACCTGGTCGTTTCGCGACCGACCACTATGGATTTTCTTGCCCATGTCGCCCAGCGACCTTGTTAACATCAACTCAACCTGGGAGTGCACATCTTCAATTCCTTCCTCTATCTGAAAATTACCAGAAACAGCCAGGTCGTAAATCTTGGCAAGCTCGGCAGTCAATCTTGGCAACTCATCATCAGCAATCAATTTTATTGAGTGTAGCATTTTAACGTGCGCGATGGAACCCAATACATCAAAAGGAGCCAACACCAAATCCAGCTCGCGGTCTTTACCAATGGTGAATTTTTCAATCAATTCGTCAACCGGCAAACCCTTTTCCCAAATCTTTTCGACTTTATGTTTCGATTCGTTCATAGTATTCGTTATTAATGAAACACAAAAATAATGAAATCCGCGAACTATCCTGTAACGATTATTTCAAACAACAACATATTAAAAATTGAATTCATAAAATTTTGTAATTAACAATACATTACACTATATTTACCAGTCAGAGACCTAATCAAAATATAATTTAAGATGAAAATATTGGCTTCATCGCTCCAAACGCTCATTACCGTTTACAGCAGCAACGAAAAGATCTTGATGCTTATTATTTTAGTTTGTGTTTGTGTCTTAACCGTTTTTCTATACTATTTTCTTAGAAAAATCAGCAGATTTTCTCAAAAACTTGATGAGGAAAAAGAAAGAAACAAGAAAAGAAAGAAAGAAAACAGTGCATTGAAAAGAGCTGTAAAAACTCGAACTGACAATCTTGAGAAAGCGTTACAAAAAGCCGAGGAAGCCAATCATTTGAAAAGCTTGTTTCTGGCCAATATGAGCCATGAAATTCGCACGCCACTAAACAGCATTATAGGTTTCTCTGAACTTATTATCGACAATCAATTCGACCAGCAGTCAAAAGAAACTTTTTCGAAGCAAATCGAACACAACAGCCAGCACCTGCTAAGCCTTATCGACCAGATTTTTCACTTGTCGATCATTGAAACCGGAAGGATATACATCAACCTACAAGAAGTTGATGTAACAAATCTCTTCAAAAAAATGGAAAATAAAACCATAGCACTAATAAATCATAGTCAAAAGGAAATTGAGTTCAAAGTAAAGACAAAGCCAGAATATGTATTGTATTCTGATAAGACAAAATTGAAATTAATACTGGAAAACCTATTAAATAATGCTATAAAGTTTACAGAATCAGGAAGCATAGAACTGTCATGCAGCCGTTTTAATGACACATATTTATTCCAGATAAAAGATACCGGCTGTGGAATAAGAGAAGACGAATATGACATTATTTTTGATCCTTTTGCTCAAGGCTTGGAAACGCTGAAAAAAATAAAGGGTGGTTCAGGGCTTGGTCTTGCCAATGTAAAAAACTATGTAATTCTATTAGGTGGAAAGGTTTGGTGTGAAAAAAATGAGCCTGTCGGCTCGATTTTTAGCTTTACGTTACCCATACCATCAGCTGCATGTAAAAGTGCTAGCAAAAACAGACAATATTCACTATTCAAGAACTAAACCTTCGAGCAGCTTAATGTATAATTCAATGCCGTGCTCAATTTCGCTCATAAGCACATATTCGTTGGCGGTATGAGAACGTGCAGAATCGCCCGGCCCCATTTTAACCGACTGGTAATTCATTAACGATTGGTCACTCAAAGTAGGAGAACCGTAACAATTAATCCCCATACTTTTTACTTTCTGCACAAACGGATGATTGGTAGTTATGCCCGATGAGTTAAGTCGTCGCGAACGTGGCTTCACATCACAATTAAGCAGCTTAGTAATTTCATCAATAATTTCGTCGTTGGTGTAACATTCATTGGTTCGTACATCAAGCACAAATTTACAGATATCGGGGATCACATTATGCTGAAATCCGGCGTTGATTTGCGTTACTGTCATTTTCACTTCGCCCAGTAATTTAGATACACGCGCAAAACGGTAATCAATAATCCTATTAATCTCCTCAATTGCTAGGTAAATACTGTTAATCCCCTCGTTCCTTGCTGCATGTCCGGCTTTACCGTGTACGGTACAATCGAGCACCAGAAGTCCCTTTTCAGCAACAGCCAGTTCCATCTTTGTAGGTTCACCTACTATTGCAAAGTTAACCCTGTCGAGCACCTTAACCAGACTTTCCATGCCATTTTTTCCTGAACTTTCTTCTTCGGCAGTAGCCGCAAAAACCAGATTAAACGGAAGATCATCTTTCTCATTAAAATAAAGAAATACAGCCATTAACGACACTAATGGCGCACCTGCATCATTGCTTCCCAGCCCAATTAGCTTACCATTATCGTCAGTCGCTTTAAACGGATCATACATCCACCCATCAACCGGCTTCACTGTATCTATATGAGAGTTGAGTAAAATAACCGGCAACGAATCGTTCCAATGTTTGTTAAAACACCATGTATTGTTTTTTAAAGTCTTGAAGGCTATCCCCCGGGCTGTTAAAAAATTCCTGATTTTTTCAGCAGCTTCGTGCTCACGCCCCGACAATGAAGGGGTTTCAATTAATTGTTTCAGCAACGAGATGCTATCGATGAAAAGTTGTTCAATTATCATTCTGAATTGATTTTCGACTAAATTATATACATTCACCGAAAAATCCAATCTAAACATAAGATCATCTTCGTCCGGCATGAGTCAGATAATTATAGATATCTAATCCTACTCCACTACAATTTTTTCTTTCATGTATTGTTCTTTAGAGCGCAATAAAATAATGTATGAACCTTTGTTTAGTCTTTCGATATCAACCACCTCAAAAGGTTTCTCTATACGCCCTTTGAGTTGCGCCTGTCCTAATATATTTAATAACGAATAATCGAGTGGATACTCCACTTGTCCATTAATCATGATATGTAAACGATCGCTTGCAGGATTAGGAAATATTTCAATATCAACCGATTCAAACACTTTAATATCAAGCGGAAAATTTACCACAAAAAAGAAAGACTCACTCGCCGGCAAATAATTATTATTGCCATCGTGGGTTACTGTAATTTCTGCCTCTCCCCTGTCTGCCACAACAATTGTATCCGGCACTACACGTATCACATTTTCGTTTGAGGACGAAAATTCTAGTCCTTCAAGCCCTGATGAGGTATAAAAATCGGAACGACTAATTACCTGCCGCGTAGTGATCGAATCGGGCAGCGTGGTTAATATGGTTTGTTCGGCTTTCTCCACTATCAGTGTTTGACTTATCGTTTCAGCGGCTTTGTAAAGATTGTTTCCAGACTGAAAGGCTTCGATATTACATTGTCCGGCTCCGGTTACTTCCAGCATATATCCATCAACCCGGGCAACCAATGTATCGGACGAAATATAAGTAAGCGGTAAACCTGAAGATGCCTCACCTGGTATTTCTAAACGCTCATCGCCGTAAACCATAGTTTCCAGTGGCTCAAAAACAATATTCTGAGTACCTTTTTGTACAACAAGTATTATTGTATCTGCAATTGAATTCCATAAATTATTGCCAGACTGTTCAACAACGATCATCCCGGTTCCAACATTTTCAACGGTAATAATCCCATTTTGAGACGATGCCAGACTTTCGTCAATATATAACAACTCAACTGGCAGACTGCTACTTGCCACTGCCTCAACTTCAAATGGCTCATCGCCATATTGTTTATAAATTGTATCAGGAGCATCAATTAACTGGAAGCCTTTCAAAACACTCACCTCTACCAGTGTATCAAAGGGAATCCAAAGATCACTCCCCATATTATTGATATTTAAAAAAGTTTCGCCTACTCCATTTGCTATTAACATGCCATCTAAAACATCAACAATAAGTGTATCGTCAGGAATAATATCATATGTAAGTACAGTATTGGACTCAACAGAAAAACCTGCATTCTCGCCTCCATAGAACAATAAATCATCTACTTCAAATGCAATCTGTTGCTTTCCTCTTTCTATTGTTACCGATATAATTACAGTATCGGCTGTCATGTATCTTTCGTTTCCAGTCTGGGTGAAAATCAAATCACACCGGCCTACTCCGTTTATGACCAACTGGTGTCCATCAACCCTCAAAATAGTGGTATCGGTACTATTAACAGCTACATCAAGACCTGAAGTAGAGATTGGATCAACGACCAAACCACTATCTGCATAATTAAACAAGGTATCTGTATTGACAGTAATTTCCTGGAAACCCTTTTCTACCTGGGCAACCATATATTTTAAATCAGATGGTTCATAACATATACTACCATCATGAATAGCCCATACAGCAGCTGCATTTGTTATATTTTTTACAAATAGTGAATCGCCTAGTACTTCAAAAACATTGTCATTGTGAGTTCCAAACCTTAATGGCAGCCCTGAGGTTGATTCTCCATTAAGTCTGTATGGTTCGGTACGATATTCCAAAAGCGGTTTTTTATCTGTATATCCTTCTACGCCAACGGACAATACTTCCTGTTGGTTTCTTTGAACTTCAACCCAGTCACTTTGTATAAAAGCCGTTGTCACATTGTCGCCTCCATTATCTAAATCGGTCACAATTTCGACCAGACGCACTTGCATACCGCAAAACAAATCGTCAATAAAAAGCGATTCGTTGTTTTCGGTAATATCGAAAACCGATTCGCCATCGGTCCATTGCCATTTATAATCGAAAAGAAATTCAGCATTATCAATTTTATCAAGTGTATCGCTCCACAAACCCGGCACAGCCGAAACCGTTGATCCATAAATCGGAGCATGGCTTATTGCAGGTAATGTAAGGTTTACAGGAGGATCATTTATTGTGTTTACCTTCAGGTATGCATAAGCTTCAATACTGTAATCATATCCATCATACACAATCACACTTACCCTACGTTCAAGCTTTGTATCAGGAGCATGATTATCGACAAAAAACTCTACTGTCTGCAAAATTTCTTCCCATTGCTCATTTGTTGATACCGAAATGTTTTCGAGTACAAGTGAATCTGTATCGCCAAAAACATGCACATCGTTAGAAGTATTGTTGAATACAAGATATTCATTTTCGTTTTCACGAATATCAATCTTTACTATAATACTCTGCAATACATCGTTATCTTCATCGTAAATACGAACATCAACATCGGCAATTCTACCACCGGCCTGACGTTCAGTTACTGTTGAAGCATAATGGTTTCCATATTTTTTCAAGCTGTTATCTGCATCCAAATCAATTATAGGCGATTGATTGGTAGTTACAAAGAACGACTGTTCAGAATAGGCTCTGCCTACAGAATTTTCGGCAAATAAACGATAGAAAATCGTATCAGGCCCTGGTAAATCATTCAACTCTATACTGAAATCACAAACACAATCCCAACTACCTTCTTCAAATACTTCGGTTGCAGCTACTACATCAAAATTATCAACTTCTGACCACACCGCTCCACGTTTGTGAATAAATTCGTCGTTAATTTTCTGTAGAAAACCGGTAACAACAGCACTGCTTCTCTTTATACTGTCGATTCCACTCAGAGCCAACTCCGGAAGCCCTGCAAGGGTTTTGAATTCAATTTCCTCTCCATATCCGATTCCATCATCAGTAATGGCATAAGCCCTGGCATAATAAACCGAGTAAGGTTGCAGCCCGCTGATATCTACATCAAAATCGGCGCTACTGCCACCCACACTTTCGACATTATCAGATAAAGTAACATTTGGTTTACTATCCCAACATACCCCTTTATCGTTTACAGCACTGCCTTTATCATCGATAATCCGGCCACAAATGGTAATAAAGTTACTACCGGCATCATGTGTTCCGCAAGTTTCAACAACAGGTGGCACTCCTTGTGTTGTGAACGACCATAAAGGCGAAGCACTGGTAAGGCTTCCATCTGAAGCTTCAACACGCCAGTAATATGTGTTCTTATAACCAAGCATACCAGGGTTATAAAAACGATCGAACGTAGAACCAACAAAAGCAGGGTTTGTATTATTTCCAAAGTATATCGAATATACCACATCGTCGCCATTGGGATCGCCGCCCTGCCATCTCAGTAAAGGTTCTAATTCTATCGCAGTTGCGTTGTTTGAAGGCTTTGGTGCTGAAGGTACATAAGGCGCAATGTTTACCGAACCTCCGGTTATTACAACATCATCGACAAACATCCACTGTTCGCGCGAATAATCAAAATTTTGCTGAACAAACATTAAGCGAACAATCTGACCTGCATATGTTGAAATATCCTGATGGATATTCACCCATTCGTCATCATTAAAATTATCGTCAAAAAAAGTAATTAAAGGCACATCGCCGTGTTCGGGCATCAATAAAGCTTTTTGCGTATTCAAACCTGATGTTTGGCCTGTGTATCTTTTCACCCAAAAATCGAGTGTGCCATCTGTGGGCACTATGAATGTAAGGTTTGCCACATTGAGCGAACGTGATGTAAAACCAGGCTGAGACAAGCGTACAGAATACGATCCGGTATGTGATTCGGAAACCGATACAGCAGCTTCTCCAAACAATGTAAAACCATTTAAGCCCGACTCAAAGCCCTGAGAATAAGGTATTGATATTGGCACAGTTGATACGGGCTCAACTCCAAATATTGCTGATTGATTGGTAGTATAATCCCTACCGGCAGGTTCAAGAGCCGTAAGCAAAAAGTTACCATCGGCATATCCACCCCAGCCCCAGTTAAAATGAAAAAAATCGCCTGATGAATATCCGTCACAAACAAATGCATGCCCACTCGACAACGAAGCATTGTAACCCGAATATATCACTGGTCGCCCATTATCAATTTCGTCACGTAGCATTTGCATCCAGAGCAAATCGCTGTCCCATTCATTTTTATCCGATAAAAAAACAGTGGTATTGTATTTAAAATAATCGGAGAGTGCATCACGCGCATTAGTTAGATACGCGCCTGATCCACCAGGGCCAAAATCCATATTAACAGCAACTGCAGTATGATAGCTAATTTTTTGAACTTCGGAATTCCCTGAATTGAGATGATTAGGCATCGCGTCCCAGTCGTAGGTGGAGTTTCCAAAATCGGCAAACTGAGTGCCATAATTTGAATGATTGTAGCTGTGCGAACCGATGCCACTAACAGGGTACGACCAGTATTTCATTACCTGCGCCATAGCTGTTGCTACGCATCCTATCCACACATGGCCATTGCCCGCGCTACTCGAAGCATCTTCAGGAGCCAATTCGTTAAAATATTGTCCCTGATTCCATGTTGTTGAAAGTAATGGCCCTGCAGAAATTGCCGTCGATGATTTGAGTTTTACTATATCGGCATTAGCCGATTTCAAGACCGACCATTTACCGGCCAAATCGGGAGCAGGTGTGTAATTTTCGTCGGCCGAAACTGCACGTATTTCATTTTGAAGCCCCTCAACCCATCCTTGAAACTGAACAGGGATTTTATCCATGTCAAAAACCGAACTGACAGAATACCCTAAAACAGGTTCTGTTTTATTGTTGGCCGATACCATAACCCATCCTTCGGGCTTAAACGAAACAATGTAAATTAAATCTTCTCCCGACTCCTTGAATGTGTCGATTTTTAAAATATCTTTTCCGTAATAGTTTTTGTTGCCGTATGCGTTCTGCCAATTCAGTGCAATTTGTTTAATTTCATTTACAGACACTCCACCTGCAAATACACTTGTAACCTGAATGATTACAAGCAGCAAAAAAAGCAAATATCTTCTCATCATAATTGAATTATTCTCAGTACTCCCTTTACTAATAATATTTCTCAGTGGAAAAATAGTGCATAATCAGTTAATAGACAACTTTTGGCACACAAAAAAAACAACAATTTCTTTCGCATAAAAAAGGGCTGCGTGTATATTTTTCACCTGCCCCCTTTATATGATTTCTTTCAACTTAAATTATTCGATTTTGATGGCGTTATCGACTTTAGTTTCTAACAGTGCCATCTCCAGAACATCGGTTATCGTACTGACATAATGAAATTTCAAGCCTTTAATATAAATGTCTTTAATTTCTTCTATGTCTTTTTTGTTATCTTCCGAAAGAATTATTTCACCAATTCCGGCACGTTTAGCAGCCAAAATTTTTTCTTTAATTCCACCAACCGGCAATACTTTACCCCGCAAGGTTATTTCGCCGGTCATGGCTATACCATTTTTAATTTTACGCTGCGTAAAAGCCGATGCTAGCGAAGTTACCATTGTTACTCCAGCCGATGGACCATCTTTTGGAATAGCTCCTTCGGGCACATGAACATGCACATTCCACTTATTAAAAACCTCGGTATCAATATTCAAATTATCGGCGTGCGCCTTAAGATACTCCAGCGCCAGCATGGCCGATTCTTTCATCACATCGCCCAGGTTACCGGTTAACGTTAGTTGTCCCTTGCCTTTGCTAAGACTTGATTCAACGTACAATATTTCGCCCCCCACGGCAGTCCATGCCAGTCCGGTTACAACACCGGCAAACTCGTTGCCTTGGTATCTCTCCTTAATGTACCTGGGCGTACCAAGAGATTCCTGCACTGTTTCAATTCCGATTTGCTTCTCAATTTTCTCGTCGAAAGCAATTTTTTTGGCCAGTTTACGCACAAGTTTTGCAAGTTGTTTGTCGAGACTTCGCACACCCGATTCGCGGGTATATTTCTCGATGATAAACTGGTAAACACCATCACCAACTTTTAGTCCGTACTCCGACAGACCATGGTTTTTGAGCTGTTTAGGCCATAAGTGACGCTTTGCAATTTCAACTTTTTCTTCAACCAGGTAACCACTCACTTCGATAAGTTCCATACGGTCGAGCAACGGAGGACTAATGGTATTTAATGTGTTCGCTGTTGCAATAAACATCACCTTCGAAAGGTCGTACTCCAGGTCGAGATAGTTATCGTGAAACTCTGAATTTTGTTCCGGATCCAACACTTCGAGCAAGGCCGAAGCCGGGTCGCCATGGAAATCGCGTGATATTTTATCTACCTCGTCGAGAATAAAAACCGGATTCGAAGTTTTGGCCTTCTTTATATTCTGAACAATACGTCCCGGCATAGCGCCAATATATGTTTTACGGTGACCACGAATCTCAGATTCATCGTGCAACCCACCCAGACTCATACGAATAAAATTCCGCCCAAGTGAACGCGCAACCGATTTACCAAGCGATGTTTTTCCAACTCCCGGAGGGCCATACAAACAGATTATGGGCGACTTCATGTCGTTTTTCAGCTTCAGAACGGCCAAGTGCTCCAGAATTCGCTCTTTCACCAGTTCCAATCCGTAATGGTCTTCGTCGAGCACTTCCTGCGCATGTTTCATGTCGAAATTATCGTTGGAATACTCATTCCAGGGCAAATCGAGCAAGGTTTGCACATAGGTAAGTTGAATTGAATACTCACCGGCGGCAGGATTCAGTCGCTGTAATTTGCTCACCTCTTTGTTGAAAACTTCGGCAATGTCCTTGTTCCACTTTTTCTTTTTGGCTTTTTCTTTGAGTTCTTTTATTTCTTTTTCGATAGGATTACCGCCCAGTTCATCCTGAATGGTTTTCATTTGCTGCTGCAACAGGTATTCGCGCTGCTGCTGATCCATATCGGTTTTTACTTTCGACTGGATATCTTTCTTCAGCTCAAGCAACTGAAGTTCACGCACCAGGTACGATATGGCCTGAATTCCTCTATCGCTCAGGTTATCGAGTTCGAGAAGTCCTTGTTTTTCTTCAACCTTTATATCGGCATTCGAACAAATGAAATTTATGAGGAAAGAAGGATTTTCGATATTTCGCACGGCAAATGTTGCTTCGGGCGATACATGTGCCGAATTTTTAGCAATTTTTATGGCAATGTCTTTCAACGATTCAACAACAGCCTCAAATTCCGAAGTATTTTCGATAGGTCTGAACTCTTCAAGTTTGGTAACTTTCGCCTGATGATAAGGTTCATCTGCAACTATTTCTTCGAGCTGGAAACGCTGTTTGCCCTGGATAATTACCGTGGTATTTCCATCGGGCATTTCCAGTATTTTCAAAATTTTGGCAATGGTACCAATGCGGTTTAAATCCTTTATTTCGGGTTCGTCAACATCAGGATTCAGCTGGGCAATAACCCCAAGTACCCCTTGCTTACGATACACTTCGCGTACCAGTTTCAGCGATTTTACCCGACCAACAGAAATGGGCAACACAACACCCGGAAAGAGCACGGTATTGCGAAGCGGTAAAATTGGCAGCACCTCGGGCAGATTTTTCACCAGCAGGTCATCCTCACCACCATCGGCCATTATTGGTATAAACTCAGAATCGTCGTTCCCCATTCCCGTGAATATGAAACTCTTATTATCTCTTAATCGTTGTTTAGTCATAAAATTACTCCCTATTCTTTACTGACAATGTGTCTATATAATATTCAAAAAAATATGGCTTTTTAATAAATCAATAGTTATGCCAAAGCGTGGAAAGGCATCACGAATTACAACTCCATGTGGAATATAAACAACCAATAGATGTATTAGTTGCACTAACAATATGGCTTTATTAAAAAAACCATAAGTTTTATTTAAATAAATAGTTCGTTAAGTTTTATTTACGTCACTCATAATGAGTCGCTTCTGCTTTATTTTTTTATTTTTACTTAAGTCATTTATATTGTGCATCCTACAGCGCCAGCCTATTGCCTTGTGTCTAAAACCCAACAATCTGTTGTTCCAGATAGTTTGTTAAAAATGCATCAATACTACAAGTGCGTACATCTTCGGCCAGCAAGAAATCATCGCCGTTAGGTGTTAGACATTATCCCTGAATATTTCAATTTTAATTTGATTTTTTCAGGGTAAAAACAACTGAATTTTACTCCATTACCCCACGCCGCCGAAAATACGCAGCATTTTAACTATCCCGAATATGCTCAATCTAAGTTCAGTATGCCAATGCAGTTTCCTACAATAAGCACAAACATTCCAACTACATCTTGATTTTACATTTATTAAAACAACATTTTTTTGATTTCCAATTATAATGTTTAGTTTTACGACTTATTGACACAACATATGTGTTTAATAAACCTCTTAAATCAAACATCTTAACCAAAAATCATGAAGGTACTCTTATCTTTCCTTT
>JAQICD010000207.1 GCA_027858715.1 Prolixibacteraceae bacterium | reverse complement strand
CTTGAAGGTTGTACCGTGACCATTGATGCAATGGGTTGCCAAACAGATATCGCTTCAAAAATAATCGAAAAACAAGCTGATTATATCCTTGCGGTGAAAGGCAACCAAGGCAACCTTGAACAGGCAATTGCAGATACAGTGCTGTTTGAAAAACCTGAAACATCCTCTGTACAAGAGGATGTTGGGCATGGACGCATTGAATCCCGTACCTGTTATGCGTATAGCGAACTCGGACATATTGAAGGCTATGAAAAATGGTCATGACTATGTTGGCAATGGACAACTCCAAAAAAACAAGTAAAAGGTCAAAACGCCTGAAAGCTGCTTTAGATCCCAAATACAGGGACAAACTTTGGGGGTTTTAAATGCGGTTGCCCGGAAAGGACAGGCCTTTCATGTGCATGTTCGTTATTCCGGGACATGGAACGAGGTTGTTTTTCGTGATTATTTAATTGAACACCCCGATGTTGCCAAAGAATATGAAAAGTTGAAAATAAGGTTGGCCACGAAACATAAGAACAACCGTGAAGCTTATACCGAAGCCCAAGGAGATTTTACAAGTGAAGTATTAAACATAACACAGAAGTGTAGATATTGGTTAGTACAATCCAAAATTTTTCGGCATCATATTTGATTTAGCTCAAATATAAATAACCGCTCTTAGATTTTTTGAATTATGAATGGCCAGATATTTTAAAAAATCGAAGTGCATAAAACTTGGAGCCATGAGAAATTTAATCACATCCGTCTTAATTCTGGTGATAGCCGGAGTAGGACACTTACAAGCACAACAGGTTGTTACGGTAAATGCTGTTAATTACGACATTAGTGATAACCTCAATCTCGAATCGGTGGCCTATATTTTTGGCGAATCGAAGGATCTTTCCGATTTTGAGCGTAAATTGAACGATCCCGAACTTCAAATTTCAAACCTCGATCTTAACCTCGATGGCTATATCGATTATCTTCGTGTTTTAGAGGCTCGTCAGGGAAATATTTCTGTAGTTACAATACAATCGGTTTTGGGTAGAGATATATACCAGGATGTTGCTACCATAGATGTTGAGGTGAAAAACAAGCGGAAAGTTTATGTTCAGGTTGTGGGCAACGAGTTTATTTACGGACGCAATTACATTATTGAGCCAATATATGTTCATCGACCTGTTATTTATACTTATTTTTGGCATCCTCGCCAAAAGGTTTGGATGTCTCCTTACCATTGGGGATACTACCCCAGGTATTATAGCTATCATAGTCCGCGTTCTGTTCATATTTACCACCATCATATTTACAGCAATTATTATCCTCGGTTAAGGTATCATTATGTTCATGTACGAAGAGTCCACAAAATCCATGCATTGCATGCCAAAATGCACCGCAATGATTATGCTTCGTCAAGACCAGATTATTCTTTCGAAAAGCGGAATAGCGGAATAGAAAATCACAGGGTGTTGAGCTCAAGGCGTTCGGCACGTCCTAATACGGAAACTCGTTCGCCGAACATGCAGGCTCAGCAAGATGTTCGTAAGGTGCAACCCGACCGACAATCAAATACTAGAAGCACTGTAAACAACAGGCGTGCTACACAATCGGTTGCTACCGTTCGGGAATCAGCACAATCCACTAAAAATGCAATGGTAAGCACCCCGCGACGTTCGACAAACACTAGCACACGCACATATAGCTCTTCGGCTGCTGAAAAAAACAGAGCTAAAGCTTCTGTTGACCGCCGGAATACGCCTAAGCGTTCGGATGTTACCTACAAAAGCAAGCGTGTAAGCGAGCCACAACAATCGACTCGCTTAAAATCTCGCACCGAAGTTCGACGGAGCAGCAAAACTAAGAAATCCACAGCTGTGAATAGTAAATCACAATCTGTTCAACGTAATAATAAACGCAGCTCATCGAGTGACGAGTCAAGTTCAGACAGAAGGCGATAATATATATATTCTCTTAGTTGAAAGTAAAAAAGGGCTTTAGCGGCTCTTTTTTTATGGTTAAGAATCACCATTTTATTGTTAAAATACTATTTGAACAGATTTTCTAAGAAGCCTTCAATTCCTTCCGGTTTTTTACTGCGAGCTTTGCGAAATAATATGCAATTTTAACCAGGCAGTAATGATATGATAGCAATATTTCAGATGATCGAGCAATCGATTGCACAAAATTTTATTATCTTTGCAGTGTGAAGGATAAAAAAGTAACCATACACGATATTGCAGCACGACTAAATATGTCAGCATCAACCGTTTCGCGTGCGCTGGCCAACAATGCCCGCATAAGCACAAAAACACGCGAAATGGTTAAGCTGAAGGCGCTCGAAATGAATTACAAGCCCAACCAGTTGGCTTCGAACCTTCGCCGGGGAAAGGGGAAAATGATAGGAGTTATTATCCCCAGGATTAACCGCCACTTTTTTTCACACGCCATTGCCGGAATGGAGACCATTACCAATCCGGCTGGTTACAGTTTAATAATTTGTCAAACGAATGAGCTTTACTTAAACGAAGTGAAGAGTATTCAAACAATGCTGAACAACCGGGTTGATGGTATAATCATGTCGATGTCGAGCGAAACCCACGATTTTGCGCATATCGAAGCTGCCGTTAGCGAAAAAGTTCCTGTAGTTTTTTTCGACCGTACTCCCGACGGGGTTGATGTTGACAGTGTTCAAAATGATAATCTAACAGCCGGGTACGAGGTGACTAAACATCTGATTAGCCAGGGATACAAGCGCATAGCACATTTTTCGGGACCTTTGCATATCAACATTTATCGCGAACGTTACAGTGGCTATATAAAAGCCTTGGAAGAAGAAGGTATAATACCAATGAAGGAACTTCTTTTCGAAAATGTGATCACCCGCCCGACAGGTGAGTCGGTTGCCCAAGAAATTATTGCTTCGGGAAATGTGCCTGATGCTGTTTTTTCGGTAAGCGATTATGCAGCGCTGGGAGCGCTTTTGGTATTTAAAAAGCATGGACTTAAAATTCCGGAAGATATGGGAATTGCCGGCTTTGCCAACGAGCCTTTTACCGAATTGGTTGAACCGTCGATGACAACCGTTGAGCAGTTTGGTGAAGAGGTTGGACGGAACGCAGCACAATTGCTTATCGATAGGCTGGAAGGAGTCAGCAGGGCTGTCTCGCGGCTGGTTCGCTTTAAACCAAAAATCATTTACCGGAATTCTTCGTTACGAGGTGGTAAATAAAGTAGCTTTTATTGGTTTATGTTTTGTTAATGTAATAAATTTGAAAATCTTGAAATAAAATATTATTTTTTTGGAAAAATAAATGCAATCGATTGTTCAATTAAAAATTAAATAGTTATGACAGTAAAAACAGATTCACGCTATGCAGTCCATCCCGAGGACTTTAAAAAATATGATACGCAAAGAATTCGTGACGAATTTTTAGTGGAGAATGTAATGGTTGAAGATCAAATCTCACTTACGTATTCTCAATATGACAGATACATTGTTGGAGGCGCAGTACCGGTAAAAAAAATGCTGGAACTAGATTCTTTCGATGATCTCAAAGCTGATTTCTTTTTGCAACGTCGCGAAATGGGGATTATCAATGTAGGTGGTGCAGGTAAAGTGATAACAGAAAACGAAACTTTTGAAATTGGATTCAAAGATGCTTTATACCTGGGTAGGGGAACTAAAAAGGTTGTTTTCGAATCGAATGATAAATCTACCCCAGCTCACTTTTACATCAATTCAGCTCCTGCACACAAAGAATATCCCAGTAAGAAAGTAACCCTCAAAGATGCAAATGTTTTACAAAAGGGATCTTTAGAAGAATCTAATGCACGTCAGATTAACCAGCTTCTGATAAACGAAGTTGTTGATACCTGCCAGTTGCAAATGGGAATGACCGAGCTGAAAGAAGGAAGTGTGTGGAATACGATGCCTGTTCACACACACAGCCGTCGTATGGAAGCTTACTTCTATTTTCAAGTACCCGAAAATCAGGCAATATGTCATTTTATGGGGCAGCCCGATGAAACACGTCATATATGGATGCACAACGAACAGGCTGTATTGTCGCCTTCGTGGAGTATTCACAGTGCTGCCGGTACTTCAAATTATATTTTCATATGGGGAATGGCCGGCGAAAACCTTGATTATGGCGACATGGATGTACGTCAGCCAAACGAAATAAGATAATTAATTTTCATTCTAATACAGACGAAATGAGTGTAGCAAAAAAGCAATATGCCTTTAAATATGATGAGATGCAATCGTTTCAAATTGCAGATAAAATTGAACGCAGGTTGATTCATACCGATAACTTGATGTTGGTAAATGTTGAATTTTCAGATGGACCAACAAAAGAACCAGATCCGTTTCATGATCACCCACACGAGCAGGTTTCTTATCTGGCCGATGGCGAAATTTATCTTTTTGTTGGCGATGAAGAGAAGGTACACCTGAAGGCAGGCGACAAGTTCGCTATTCCGTCAAGTGTGCCTCATACTATTCAGCGATTGACATCTTACGTGCGCATCATTGACTGCTTCACTCCTTTGAGAGAAGATTTTTTGTAATAAACAGAATTTAAAATATTGAGAAATGAATAAAGAAATTGAAAAATTGTACGATCTCACCGGTAAAGTTGCATTAGTAACTGGTGGTACACACGGAATTGGTATGGCTATTGGTAAAATGCTTGCCAAAGCTGGCGCAAAACTTTGCGTAAATGATTTAAGTCAGGAAAGACTTGAATCGTGTAAGGAAGAATATGCTAAGGATGGTATTGACGTTTTTACTCTTGTATTCGATGTTACCAAAGAAGAAGATGTGGATAAAGGAATTTCTCAAATTGAAAAAGAAGTTGGCTCTATTGATATATTGGTAAACAACGCAGGTATCATTAAACGTATTCCTATTTTGGATATGCCGGTTAAAGAGTTCGAACAGGTGATTGATGTTGACCTGATTGCACCACTAATAGTAGCAAAACGTGTTGCACCGGGTATGATTGAGCGCCGCAATGGTAAAATCATTAACATGTGCTCAATGATGAGTGTTTACGGACGTAACAGTGTTTCGGCCTATGCGGCTGCTAAAGGTGGTTTGAAATTGTTGACCGAGAATATGACCTGCGAATGGGCTAAATACAACCTGCAGATTAACGGAATTGGTCCCGGTTACATTGCAACGGCTCAAACAGCGCCAATTCGCGAAGGCGGACATCCTTTCAACGATTTGGTTATGACCCGTACACCTGCAGCCCGATGGGGCGAACCCGAAGATGTAGGTAATGCAGCCCTGTTCCTTGCGTCACAGGCAAGTAACTTCGTTAATGGCCACGTGTTGTATGTTGATGGTGGAATTTTGGCCAACTTTGGATACGTAAAAGGCGAAAACGACATTTAAAAACTATATGATTATGAAGTATTCAGTTTTAATTTTCACGTTTGTTGCAATTTTGGTTTCATCGTGCGGTGAAAAAAAAGCACAGTTTACAGTTGAAAACAAATCGAATACCGATTTGAAAGCTAGAAGTATTGTACTCGATCGGCTCGACATTGTGAGCAAATATGGCGAAATGCCCGAAGGGGCAATGGCCTGGCTTGAAGACGAAAACGGCGAGCGTGTACTGGCTCAGCTTGATGATTTGGACGGTGATATGATTTGGGACGAATTATTTGCACAGGTAAATCTGAAGGCAGGAGAATCGAAATCATTCAACCTGATTTTTGACGATCCGTCAGCTTTTGCCGATGTGAAATTCCGAACCAATATTCGTTTTGCCGATATCAACGATGCTTCAAAAGAATTTGCTGAAGCAGAACGATTGAAGTCGAACAATACTGAAATCAGTCAGAAATACTTTCAAATGGAAGGCCCGGGCTGGGAAAACGATATTGTTGGTTTCCGTAATTATTTCGATGCCCGTAATGGTATCGACATTTACGGAAAACGTACAAGCGAAATGGTACTCGATAAATGTGGTTTAAAAGGTGGATCTACTTATCACGAGCTTCAACCCTGGGGCATGGATATCCTTAAAGTTGGAAACTCTTTGGGAGCCGGGGCAATTGCCATTCAAACCGCATCGGGGTTGCATCGTGTTGGTCCCGATAGTAATGGTACTTTTACCAATGTTAAAGAAGGTTCACTGCGTTCTATCCTTGAACTTGATTTCAAGAATATGGATATTGACGGTAAAAGTGTTGCCATTAAACACCGTATTTCAATCGAAGCCGGTAAGCCATACTACAATAGTGAGGTGTTTATCGATGGTATTGAAAATGCCCAACTGGCAACCGGAATCGTTAACCTCGATTCAGATTCTGTATTTACAACAACGCTCGACAATATGTCGGCTTTTTACACGTACGATAATCAGGCTTACGAAGGCGAAAAACTGGGGCTGACGGTTATTGTTCCGCAAAATACAATTGAAGTTGTAATGGCTCCTGAAGAGGGAGAAGGGATAACACAAACATTCTACACTGCTTTAGACATAACTAAACAGCCGGTTGAATTCTATTTCATGGCTGGATGGGAAAAGCAGGATAAAGTGTATGCTACCCAAAAAGGATTTGAGGAGAAGGTGAATAACGAAATCAAGCAATTGAGTGCTGAAATTGATGTGAAAATTTGAATTTCATAATTTAATGAATATATTAAAAAGCTGTGCCGGTTGGTGCAGCTTTTTTAATAGTCTAAAATGAAATTCTTCAAAAATATATCATCTCATCCCGTTGTGTTTGAACTATAAATTGAAACACTTTTTGAACTCTTTAAATGTTATTGGGTTAAATATAAATAAATTACAATCAGATGTTATGAAACCACGTTATTTTGTACTAGTTGTAGCCATTGTGATCTTTCTTTTTATCGTTTCAAACCTTCATGCGCAAAATGTTGCTACGGGTACTTCTTTCTGCGAGCAAGGCATGAAAATTAACAATGGCGGCATGATGGTTCTTGGCGGCTGGGCTGTGGCCAATATGGCTGTCGGTGCTTACGGTTGGTCGGCGTTTGATGGGCAAAAGAAATATTTTCACCAGATGAACCTTTTTTGGAATGTGGTGAATGCCACAATTGCCGGAATTGCTTTGTCAAATAACCTTGGGTACGACTGTTCCTCTGTCTCCTACGATAGTTATCTAAATTCGCATCTTTCAACAGAGAAAACCTTGCTTATTAATTCGGCCTTAGATGTTGGTTACATCGGCACAGGCTTTTTGCTGAAATACTTTTCAACTAAAGCATCGCAACGAAGCGATTTGTTAAAAGGGTATGGAAACTCTCTGATTCTACAAGGAGGCTTTTTATTGGTATTCGATATAGTGCTTTACGCCCTGTTGCGCAACGAGCGAATAAGCTTCGATGCAAACATTTCAGCTTCCTTTTCTCCGGCTTTACCGGCGTTTCAATTTGTTTACCGGTTTTGAAACAATAGATCATTAGATGGATCAGTTCATAACTGGGGTGGACACATTATAATCTCACCCATTTGTTATAATTTTCAAAAGTGATCCATAGCTTACAATATTGTTTCAAAAGAACTCATCCCCAAGTCACATGGGTAATCATCTGTGGTATTTAGTAAGCCGATTATGATAGCTTTATCAATAATGCTATGGAAGCAAAATTAAGCTGTATTCATCGAAAAAATTGCCACGAATGCCCGAATATTATTCCGATTGCAATCGGAATTTTTTCGTGTTTATTTTATCATTCGTTTGTAGTTAAGTTTTAGCTCTCCAAAGTTTACGATCAATGAAAGTTTACATCCTGAAACACTTATTACAATATCAGACATTATTATTCGTGCATTCGTGGCTTTAAAATCTTTTTTTATGGTTGAAAAGTTATAAAAATAAATTCATTCACCCTAATCTTAAATTGATTCCATTAGATTCTAGACATGAGACATGAGGTTTGTGTGCAAGTGTTATAAAATCAGAATGTTAAAATATTCAGGCAAATTCACAAAAACAATAGTGTTCATTTAGTTGCCGAATTATAACAGAGCATTGTAAAAGAGTTAAAAAAGTTCAACTAATTAAGGGGGAGTTGTCTTTTTTTTACTTTGAACTATTGCATTCCAAATTTATACTTTTATATTTGTTCGCATAATTACGAACAACAAATAAGTAATATGGATTATAAAAATTTAAAAATTACTAAAATGGAGATAAAAGTATTAGGCCCTGGTTGCCCAAAGTGTAAAACACTGGAGAAGGCAACATTAGAGGCCGTTACGGCGGCAGGAATTGATGCAACTGTGTCGAAAGTTGAAGATATTGTTGAGATTATGAACTACGGCGTAATGCAAACACCAGCACTGGTGGTCGATGGTAAAGTGGTTATTAAAGGCCGTGTACCATCGGTTGATGATATTAAAAA
>JAQICD010000167.1 GCA_027858715.1 Prolixibacteraceae bacterium | reverse complement strand
CATGGTAATGCAAATATTAGCATAAGCCGATATTATGACGGGGAAATTTGTACGGCATATACCCGACAATCTGGTTTATTTCGGTGTTGTAGCGTGGGGGTGTTACAGTTTTCCCTGTTTGCTGTTTAGCTGTTTATATCTTATTATAATTATTTGAAAAATATCAGTCATTTTCTGCCATTGTATATTTTATTTAAGAATGCAGGTTTTCCATCGGGCGTTATCCCTTCAACGGATATTTTTATACTTGTTTGCCTGTTTGTGTTGTAGAATGAAAAACGGGCGATTCCATTTTCGTCGGTATTAATAATCGGTATCCACAATAAGGTTGTACGCCTTTCGGGTTGATTTTGTGTGCCTTTTGTTTCGTATTTAGGTGAATAGAATTTGCGGCTCTGATAATAACCGCGTATGATATGATGCAGTCCACTTCCACTGTATTCATCGTAGCTGCTAAGTCTTTTCGTAAATACAGAAATAACGCCTCCTTTTTGTGCTTTGCTGTTGTGTGGCCACATAATCAGACTGGTTGGTTCGTAAACCATTTCTATTCTTTCTACTACATCCATAGGCATATTTTCAATTGTAAGCTGATCAACCTCCAGTCCGTCAACTAAAAATAGCGGTGTTGATTGTTCTCTGGGTGTCCCAAGTCCTTTAATGTAAACTGTTTCGCCGTCGTAATATACTTTCGAAATGTTTCGGCTTAGAAAGAAAAGTGGGTTTGGATAGGCTATATCGTTTTCATCGGTTATAACAGCCTTGTCGGCTTTTGGGTAAGGGCGTAAGTGGTTGTCTATAATGTCGATATCGTCGATTATTTTCTCAACAATTATATCTTTGAGCATAATCTCGTATTTCCACGGATTATTTTCCTTATCGTCGATATAGCGGTTGGTAGCCTGTTGTTGATATTTTTCAATTTCTTTGGGTTGCGGAAGTTCAAAGTTGATAAAAGACGATACTTTATGTGGGGGCATAAATGTTTGTATCTGCACTGTTTGTTTATTGTTTTTCTTTTTAGGAACAGAAAAGGCTACTTCGGTAGAGTCGGGCAGTACCAGTCCGGGAATAGCAAAGTTGCCGTTACTGTCGGTGGTAATGCTGTCGTAATAGAGCTGGTCGTCCTGCATCATCGACAGGGTTAAAAGCGAATTTTTTAGTTTCAGGTTAAACAAGTGTTGTGTGGCCGAACCGGTAAGGTTGATCCCAAATTGCTTATTGAAAGCGATTTCGGGGGTTGAATCCAGAAACGCGTTCCAATTGTAGTCGCTCCAGCCCTGGGTTAGCATCAGCAGGTCGAGATGTTCCGAAGCTTTTTTGTTCGTCTTGTCGAAATAGTACATTGGAGCTTCGATGTGCCCTTTCAAATCGGATTCAAGCAGCAGTGAAGTGTAAATGTTTTGCGGGTATTCTGAAAGAGTAGGCGCCAATTGTTCATCGGTTACCGAAACAGAAAGGCTCGCATTTTTAACCGGACTTCCGTTTTTGTTGCTTGCTGTTATTTGAATATCTGTTTTTTCGCGGGCGGGGAACGATTCGTCGTTAATTTGTATTTGCAAATGTGCTGTTTCATCTTTTTCGATAAATACCAAGCGGTCGCGCTGGGGGATAAGGCTGCTGTCGAGCAGGGTAATTTGGTTTACCCCAATGGGCAGGCTGCTAAATGGTACTTTGTAACTGAGGTATGGCCTGTCAACAAGTATTGGGGTTGAATAGTAAATCAGGCCACGTGAACTGATAAGCAGATGATAAACTGCCGGCTTTACTTCTAAGATGTTCGATTTTAGCCGAATGTTTATCAGACTATCGGCACTGGTAATTGACATTAATAAAATATCTGTTGCCACTGGTAGTGGGTAGCGGTGTTCCGAGTGGTTGATTTTTGCGTAGTAGCTTTTGTCTTTTCCTGGTTTAAACTGAACACGTCCCAAGCCTCTGTGGCTTGTTTCAAAGTCAACAATTTTATCATCGTCCTGATCAAATATTGCGCCTTTGGCATCGACTCCTTTTCCGTTGCTTCCAAGTGCTTTGAAAGCAACGTTGTTGCTTATGCCGTAGTCATTTTTCCACCTTCGGGTAAAAATTGCAGGTCAGTTGGTTGCGCAGATGAATCGATTTTTGGTTGGTCATTAATTTTTTGAATGCTGTCGTAATAGGTTTTATAGCCGTTTTGATGATTAAAAACGGGGGTAATCAGAATACTTTTCCAAAAAAGAAAAGCATCGGAGAAATTGGTTTGGTAGCCGGTGTAGGCTCTCAGGTTATATTTCCCGGGTTTTAGTTTGTATTGGTGAAGAACGAAATCACCAAACGACGATCCTTTAACAACAGCCAGCATGTTGCGGGCAACTACATTCATATTCTGGTCGCATAGCTCGACATATAAATTACGTAACGGTGCACGGTCGGGCGTTAAGGTATGTGCATTTACAAGATATGCTTTGAACCAGATGGTGTCGTTTTCGGCATAAATATCTCTGTCGGTATGCAGATAAACTTTTTCGACAGGGTTTGAACGATAGAAATCAATGTCTGTCTTATAGTTGGTTGTTGTTCTGTTTTGTGCAAAAACTAAAAAAGAAAAAAAAAGCAGGAATGAGACAAAGGTAATTTGTCTCATCCTGCCTGATGTTATTGCATTAATTTGATTCATTGTTCCGGATGATTATCTTCTCACTTATCGATTCTCCGTTAATTTTTACAACGAGCAAGTATATGCCCGAAGGATAAGCTGACGTGTTGATATTTATAAAGTTAAGACCGGCAGGTGTTGATTTTTTGTCAATCCGGTTAACCATCTTTCCGGTGAAATCATAAAGCTGTGCCGATACATCCTCTCTTTTGTGGAGTTTATACTGTACAGTTGTATGCGTGCTGGCCGGATTGGGATAAATTTTCAAAAACTGACGATTCGCAAATGAGATTAGACTGCTTGTGTTGCTCATTTTGCGGGCAACAACAAAATACATTTGATAATCGGTGTCACCATCGGCTGTATTTGAGCCTAACGCTACCACATCGCCTACGTAAAATTCTTTTTCGTATAACACCAAATCGTGTGGTAGGGTAGTCATACCCGAAACGCTTATTGTTTCATCTTTACGTTCGAACGATGAAAGCCATTCGGGAGTTTGTGCACTTGCCGAATACAATACTGAGATGATTGCATTTTCTGTAACTTCGAAAGTAGCCATCGTATCGCCTTTGCTCCACTCGTTTGATACAGTAGGTGTCGAAATCCATTCTCTGCCATTTAAATTGGCAGGTATTTCGGATGCGTAAACTGTTTTGTTTGAATAAACAGAATTATCTGCATCGAGATTAAATTGTACTTTCCAGTCAGATGCATTATGCAAGTCGTTTACCATTAGGTTTTTGATTATTTCGCCTGTGCCGCGGTAGTAGCCCGAAAGCATTTCTACATTAGGTTTAGCTACCGGAAAATCCATATTTGAAGCAATGTAGTATCCCGGGTGTGGTGGTTGGTTATACGATGAATTTTGCCATGAGATGGCTGCACGGTAAACCGGGTCGTGCATCAGTGTATATAAGCGGTGCTCGGTTTCCATGGTTGTGGTAAACACACGGAGGTACTGGTTATTGTCGTGACGTAAAATCACTTCTTCGCGCCAGTCGCCAAACAAATCGGCCTGCAGGGTGGGGGTAGATTTAGAACCATTGTTCGAGCTGGTATTGTTGCCTGTAAACAAGCGTGTACTGCGGTTTCCTTTTATACTCCACTTGTCAATACGGTTGCTGTTCATCAGTTCACGGCTCAAATCGCCGTCCCACCATATTACAAAGTTGATTGAATTGGGAATTGAACCGGCATAATTGCCTTCCAGATTGTACAAGCCCAAGCCGCTTGAAGCCCAGAAATGAAACCCCGGAACCTGTGGGTCAAGCTCAGCAGCACATCCGCGCCCAACATCGCCGCTTTTCTTGTGCTGAAAAAGTATTTCGCCATTATCGGCATAACGAAGTGATACGCCATGACCACCACTTTCGTGTGGCATATAAATCATAGGCCTGGGGTCGTCTTTTTTCATGTAAGTAACATGAGTGGCATCTCCGTGCCCCATCCTTGATGTATGAATGCCGGCACCGGTGCCAGAGATAACAGAAGAACCAGTAACCAGGTCATGTCGTCCATCGCCGTCGGCATCAATAACATGAATGGAGTGGTTTCCTTGTCCGTAATAAGTACCGTTACCTGGAGTGTTCGAGTCGAAAGTCCATTCGCGTTTCAGCTCACCGTTTCGCCAGTTCCAAGCTGCCATTGTGAGGCGGGTGTAATAACCACGCTGAAAAACGCCCGATGGCCTTTCTCCGTCAACATAAGCAACGGCAGCATTGTATCGGTCGAGACGGTTTCCGTAGTCATCGCCCCACGACGAAACACTTCCTCTTAGAGGCCAATAATTGGCTGTAGCAAGCTCTTCGCCTGTTTCGCCATCGAATACGGTAAGGTACTCTGGTCCCGAAAGTATGTATCCCCAAGGGTTGCGATATTCTGTGCTGTGGTCGGTTGTTGCAGCCGGACCTTTGTCTATATAATTACCTGTAGCATCTTTGGTGCCCGGAGCTGTTTTACACATAATTTCGGCTTTTCCGTTTCCATCGAAATCGAATACTAAAAACTGGGTATAGTGCGCCCCGGCTCTAATGTTTGGTCCCAGATCAATACGCCATAAGTGTTCTCCGTCGAGCGTATAGCCGTCGAGAATAACATTGTCGGTTGTACCCCCTTGTGAGTTGTCTTTCGAGTTATCCGGATCCCACTTCAATACGATATCGTATTCGCCGTCGCCGTTCAAATCACCTGTACTGGCATCGTTGGGGTAGTAGTTGCCATCATGTTGCCCCTTTGCCGGTCGGTTGAGCGGAATATCGAAATAACCGGCATTGCTGCCTTCGATATTGTTAATTAACCGGGCCATTTTTTTGTTTTCCTGTTCTGTGCCGTCAATTATAGCTTTTATATAATAACGGCTGTTTTGAGGTGCATTTTCATCGTAATAAGATGTGGTGACAGTAACCGGTGTGTCGTTAATTTTGCTTGTATTTCTGTAAATATTGAAACCGGTATCAAAATCTTCGTCGCTTAACAAACGCCACGAAACAAGGTATCCATCTCCTTTTTTAACGGCAATAGCACCTCTGTCGAGCCTTTCAACCTGCTTTTGTGCGAATAATTGCTGGTTGAAAATGCAGAAAAGCGTTATTGCTGTGGTAATAAAAATTAATTTCTTCATCGTTATCCTCTCCTGTATTATCCTTTATATTTATTGTTTAACTATTTTGTGATAATAAGTAGATTTCTCTGTTTTTATCTTCACAAAATAGATTCCGTTTTGCATTTGTGAAACGTCCAGCTGGTTCAGTTTGTTTGCCGAAAGCCGACTGCTTACGATTGCATGTCCGGCAATATCAGTAATAATCAATAATGCGTTCTGTGTGTCGTTCATGTTTATCAGTAACATGTTATTAACCGGGTTGGGGTAAATGTTTATTTCCGATTGGCTTACCGACAATGCAGATGTTGTTTTTGCTACTTTAATAACGCCACGCGATTCGAATTCCGAAAGATCCCAAACCATATTATCTCCGGGTGTTTCGGGTGTAATGTTATCGAATGCTCCGCTTATATTTTCACATTTGAAAAGTTGAAATTCATCACCATCAGAATATTCTTCAGAAGTTGAATTTGTAATTTTCAGATGACCGGCTACCTGTATGCTGCCTGAAACAACTACATGGTCGATGTATTTGAATATCGGGTTAGCTTTTACTTCAAGAATCGATCCGTTTTTCAGCATTAATATTTTATCCATGGTAAGATATCGTCCTGTATTGCTCTCGGATCCAGGTGCCAAAACACCCAAAGCGTTTACAGCAACATTACCCCCGATGCTTCCCTCACCGGTAACGCATCCGCCACTGTTAACAGTCACATTACCTGCGCCGGTGGCGCTACCCGATGTGTTGCTTATATTGAGCTTGCCACTACTTACAGTAGTTCCGCCCGAATAAGTATTGTTGTTTGAAAGGGTGAATGTTCCAGTTCCAACTTTTGTCAGACTTCCGGAGGTAATTGTTCCTTTAAATTCGCTATCGATATTTTTTGAACCTATGCGATAGTTTTCGTTTCCGGTAAGTGAACCATTACCTGCCAGTGCGCCAAATATGATTGACGAGCCACTGTCGTTGTAAGTGTATAAACCGGAATTGACTACCACCAAAGCGTTAGGTAAACCTTTACTGTTGTTGATTCTCAAATCGGCACTATTACCGGTTGGACTGCAATTTAAAGTGCCTTCAAATTCGCTCATGTCACCGTTAAAATCGGTTCGGACAAAGGGGATATAGGCATTTAATGTACCTGCTCCAGTAAGTTTACCAGTATAGTATCCTCTGCTGTCCATCCTGATGTTAGCTGTTTTTCCTTCTGGTACATCAATATTCCAGCTAAGAGTGCTGTACGAATAACTATTGTCGTTACATTGTAGGGTGCCACCTTCAAGCGAAATGGTTTTTCCCGGGTTTGTTTCATCGCTATAAAGCGTAATTGTACCTTCTTGCAAAATGGTTCTTGTGTGCGTGTTTCTACCGGCCATAATCAGGTTTCCGGCACCTGTTTTAGTTAAAGTGCCACCGGTTATGGGTTCGTTCCATTGCAGTTCTCCTGAGTTGCGGATGGTGCCTCCGTTGCTGCCGATTGTTACAGCCCGGTCGGTTTTGATATTGGCCATCACGGCTAACATACCACCGTTTATTTCGAGTAATTCAGGGTTGTTACTTGCTACTCCAATTGCACCTGCTGATTGTGCGTTGGGCAATTCCTTTACCAGCAGAGTACCTTCGTTTATTGTCACTTTTCCAGTGAAATCATTTTTGTTGGTAATGTATAATAATCCACTTCCCGATTTGGTAAGGGTTGTGTTGCCCGATATCTTGCCATTTCCCTGGAACGTATAATTGTCCTCGGTATCAACAAGTATCGATGCCGGTGTAACTTCCTCGCTAATGTTAACAGTTTTGCTGACAGCATTGTCGTTGAATACTACTTCATCTTTATCAACAAAAATGTCGGCTGTACCATTGTTGATAAAATTCTCGGTAATCGATAAATCCCATTCGCTGCCGGCTTTGTCGCCATTCCATTCTATGGTAGTAGCCGAACGAACGGCTTTTATTTCGAGATAGATGTTTCCATCAAGCACTTTCAATAACGATGGTGTGCCCGAAATTCCTTCAACAATGATATTGTCGAGTGTGCCGTTCATATCACCGTTTATTTTTGCAAGCAGATAATCACCTGCTTCCAGTTTGTCTTCACCTTCGTTGAAATGCGGATTGATTTTAAAAGTCAGTTTTTTAGTGAAACTGAAATCACCATCAACTATCAGCGAATCGTTAAGCGGACTTGAAGGCGAATGTAGGTCGAAAACAATATTGGAACTTTCTTCTATGGTTAGATTGTTGCCAATAGTTAGCGTTGCTGTAGAGTCGGCCATGCCGGTTTCAAGTATCGAACCGTAACGCATTGTTACGCCATTTTCGATTGCTCCTGAAGCGTATAGCTCACCGAAATGTTTTAATACAACCTTGCTGTTTTCGAGTTTTCCGCTAAGAATAACTTTTCCGCTCCATATTTCAGTATCTCCCGAAAAGTTGTGCGTGCCGTTAATGTTAAGTACACCTGCTCCTTGTTTAATCAGCAGCATGTTGCCCGAAAGTTTCCCTGTTGTTGTTTCTAAAGTGTAATTTCCTTCAGAATTGAATGTTACAACTTTAGGCAAAACCACATCGGTTAAATTTACAGTTACATCGTTTCCGGCTGAAATATCGAAAAGAACATGTGCTCCGTCGGTATATACTGTATCGGAGTCGTTGTATTTCCATGCTTTAGCGTTTTTATCCCAGGTGCCTTCGCCAGCGTAAACCATGCGTTTGTTGGTTATTACCGGCGGCGGGGGAGTAGTTATGCCTTCGCCTTTTCCAAGGAAGTAGCTTAAATGTGGTGGTTGGTTGTATCCGCACATTTGCCAGCAAATAGCCTGACGGTACTGATGGTCGTGCATTAGTGTGTAGTTGCGGTAAATGGTTGGGTCGATCGTTGTATAAATACGGATAGCTGTATTGGCTTCGTTGCGCCAAACTACTTCTTCGCGCCAGTCGCCAAATAAATCGGCCTGTAGCGATGGTGTTCCCTTGGTATAGTTATTTGATATGGCTCCGTTAGCAGTAAAGATGTTGCCTTTACCAAATTTTGAAATGGAGCCGGTACCATAGCCGGTTGATGTTGAAAAGTTGGTATGGTCTAATAACTCGTCCAATAAATCGCCATCCCAAAATATTCTGAAATTAACGGATCCGCCTGCATCAACTGTTTGCAATGTTGTTGCAGAGAAAGTATGATTGCTTCCCCATAATTCAGCACCTTTGTAATTATCAGTGATATTAGCTGCCATACAACGGCCACAATCGCGCCCAAGCACATCGTGTATTAGTACTTTACCTGTTGCACCATCGTACAATATCGTGCCGTACATGGGAGAATTTTCCAGGCATTTCCATATTTCTATACCTTTACGGAAAGGGTCCAGATCGCCTACATGCAATGCATCACCATGGCCCATTCTGGTTGAATAAAGGCCTTTCCCATCATCATCGACCGTCATTGAGCCCCATACAATTTCGTCGCGGCCATCGCCATCAACATCGGCAATGGTATAGTTGTGGTTACCCTGACCGTAATATGGCCCGCTGTTACCTGATTTGAATTCCCAGCGTAGAACCAGCTTTTTATTTACTATGTTGTAGGTGCGCATTTCGGTTTTCGTATAAATACCACGACCGATAAACAAACTGGGCTTAAGGCCGTCGAGATAGGGAGCGCCAAAGAAATATTTACTGGCACGGTGACCGTATCCATCGCCCCAGTCCTCGCTTCTGCCACGTGGTATGAAGTCAACACGATCGAGTTCTATTCCGGTTTCACCATTGATTAACGAAAGAAACTCGGGACCTGCATTCATGTATTGCATGTTGGCAGTTGTGCCTACAGAGTAGCGGTAATTGGTTCTTCCATCATTGTCGGTGTCGCCAACTTGAGTGCCGTCGCCAAAAATAGTTCCTTCGGAGGTGCGCATAAACACCTCGGCTTTTCCGTCTTCATCAAAGTCGAAGGCGGCAATATTGATTTCTACATCTGGGAGTATGTTGGGGCCAACGTTAATTTCCCAAAGGAAAGTACCGTCTTGTTTATAAGCTTCGAAATACGAATAGTTGGTATTATCTTCATTCCAACCTTTGGCTATTCGTTTTACAATTATTTCGTATTGCCCGTCGCCATCAAGGTCGGCAGCAGTTGCATCGTTAATTTCGTAAACTGATGTATTGCGTGTTTTGAGAGGAATTTCTTTGTATTGTTGTTGTAGAGGAGTAACCGACGGAGAGTGTGCTTGTTCAGTTTCGTTCTCGATGGCAGTAACGGTGTAGGTTGATGTAAGTGTTCCTTGCGTGTCGGTGTAATTTGAAACCTCAAGCGGGAGGTCGTTTATTTTTTCACCATTACGGTAAATATTGTAAGTAGTGCCATACCATTCGGTTCCGTAAATACGCCAGCTTACGAAAACGCCATTATTCGTTTTCACTGCGACTGTACCACGATCGAGTGTTTCCATTTTGCGCTGGGCAGCGCTTTCGTTAATGGAAAAAATAAAAAGTATAGCCAGAAGGACTGTGCTAAGAAAAATGTGTGAAATTTTGTTATTCATTATGTTGTTCTTATGTGTTTTCAAAGGTATTCCAGAGGTGTTTGTAATTATTTATGTTAAAAAATAAAGAGGCTGTCCGATTAAGAGTTGTGAAAATGAACATTTTCGTGTTTTATTAAAACAACCTATCATGGACAGCCTCTTCTGATAATTAATTATAACTAATGCTTATGAGTCTATTTTATAATTAAACGGTTAAACTGAGTTTTATTTTCAGACTGTACCTTAACAATGTACGCACCTTTTTTGTTGAAACTAATTGCCTGTGATCCGCTTTGAGTGAATTCTTTTTTGTAAACAGAAACACCTGCTACGTTAATAATTTCTACAGTGTAATTGCTGTCGAAATTGGTGTTAATAAAGAATTTACCTGTTGTTGGATTAGGATATAATTTCAGGTTCATGCCAATATCGTCAACACTGGTTGAACCATATACAACAGTAACTTTGTTTGTATATAGGATATATGAGTTTCCATCAATATCCTGAACTTCTGCGTAAAAGTAAACATAATAAGTACCAGGTGCACTTAAATAAGATGTGAATTCAGTATCGCCAACTCCAGTTTCTTCGATATTTCCACCAGCATCTTCAATGAGCCACATTCCACTTAAAAAAGTAACTTCGCTTGGAATATTAACTGTTAGCGGGTTTATTACAGCACCTTCGGTAATTTCCTGTTCATCGGCTGGCGAAACCGAAAGGTCAACTACGTTAATTTCTTTCATGTTGGTTGTTTGTACATCTTCTGATGTTACAGCCACTACATAATAAATTCCAGATTCGGCGAATGCCGGTGCATAAGTTGATTCATCAACTGCAGCTGGCTCAAACGAATTCCATGGGCCGTTAACACTTTCCGACCATTTCCATTCCCAACTGGTAATGCCATCAACATTAACAAGAGAAATATCCTCGCTAATAGGAGTGTTTGGAGTTGTAAAGTCTAATGAAGCAT
>JAQICD010000146.1 GCA_027858715.1 Prolixibacteraceae bacterium | reverse complement strand
ATATGAATTATAAACTCCTACTTCTCTGCCCCTGTTCCATTGATAAATAAAATCTTCAATTGGAACCTGGTAAAAGTCTAAATCCTGTATCAATACCGACATGGGCTTCCCTACGTATTTGGTTTTCCGACTGGTTAGTATGGTATTGCGAATCGGCAACGGCCAGTTCGTATCGCTCAATAATTGAGTCACTATATGAGTAGCATGGAATTATCGCATTAACAAACTGCGTACTAATCAACAAAAAAAACACAAAAACATTCCGAAGGATAAAACTTAAACAGTTTCAAAAATAAACAACAACATTTAGCTTAACAATTTTTAACGGCACAGCTATTCTATTAATTTTGTAAACTTCTTACTTTCGTGTCCGATTTGAAAATATATACAAAAACATAAAATTTCAACAATATGACAGACAGCACAGATATCAAAGCATTGAATGAAAAGATACAAAAGGAAAGCCAGTTTGTTGACCTCATCAACATGGAAATGAACAAAGCAATTATTGGTCAGAAACACCTGGTAGAAAGCCTTTTAATTGGACTGTTATCCAACGGACACGTTCTGCTCGAAGGTGTTCCCGGGCTGGCAAAAACACTGGCTATCAACTCCTTGTCGAAAATCATCAGTGCCGACTATGCACGTATCCAGTTTACACCCGATTTACTGCCGGCCGACTTGCTGGGTACACTCATTTACAGTCAGAAAAACGAAGAATTCATTGTTAAAAAAGGGCCTATTTTCACCAACTTTGTTTTGGCCGATGAGATTAACCGTGCCCCGGCAAAAGTACAGTCGGCGCTGCTTGAAGCCATGCAGGAACGTCAAATAACCATTGGCGACCACACGTACAAACTTGCAGAGCCGTTTTTGGTAATGGCCACCCAAAACCCAATCGAACAAGAAGGTACGTACCCGCTGCCCGAAGCGCAGGTTGACCGTTTTATGCTGAAAGTAGTTATTTCGTATCCCAAAAAAGAGGAGGAAAAACTCATTATTCAGCAAAACTTGCTAAAACAATACCCTACTCCCAACACCATATTAAAGCCCGAAGACATTTTACGTGCACGCGAAGTGGTACAGGAAGTATATATGGACGAGAAAATTCATAAATACATTGTCGATATCGTATTTGCAACCCGTACCCCGGCCGATTACGAACTCGGGAAGTTCACCGATATGATTAGCTTTGGTGCATCGCCACGTGCAAGTATCAGCCTGGCACAGGCATCCAAAGCTTATGCATTTATCAAACGTCGGGGTTATGTTATTCCCGAAGATGTACGCGCTGTTTGCTACGATATACTTCGCCACCGTATTGGTTTAAGCTACGAGGCCGAAGCCAACAACCTTACAAGCGAAGAAATCATCAGCGAAATACTGAATACCGTTGAAGTTCCATAACAGAGACATATAAGGATTGCACGTACGTTCTAAGCTTGGCCTTCAAAAAAATTTTTAGGGAATTGATTAAACCCCTAGTAAGACCGGGAAGCTGAGAACTTGTTCGAAGATCACCCGGCCGCACTTGGGGTTTGAGAAAATGAGATTAACATTTTTTTGAGAGCCTTGGCCCGAAGCTATCGGGATTGTATCGTTTTTACATCAAGGCAAAAATGATAAGCCCAGCCGGCTTGAGATGAATAAATCAGAAACGTAGCAAATAGAAGATTAGAATAGTTAACGTATAAATACTTAGCACTAATCATTTATTTTACAAAATCGACATTGATGGAACATACAGAGCTACTTAAAAAAGTACGTAAAATAGAAATAAAAACCCGGGGATTGTCGCGGAATATTTTCGCAGGTGAATACCATTCGGCTTTTAAAGGACGGGGTATGACCTTTAGCGAAGTACGCGAATACCAGTTTGGCGACGATATCCGAAATATCGACTGGAATGTTACCGCGCGTTACAATAAACCTTTTATAAAGGTTTTTGAAGAAGAACGCGAAATGACGGTAATGCTGGTTATTGACGTAAGCGGCTCGCGGAATTTTGGTTCTTTCGATAAATACAAGAAGAACGTCATTACCGAAATAGCGGCTGTTTTGGCTTTTTCGGCCATTCAAAACAACGATAAAATTGGCGTAATCTTTTTTTCGGGTAAAATCGAAAAATTCATTCCGCCCAAAAAAGGGAAAAGTCACATTTTGCGAATTATCCGCGAACTAATCGACTACCAGCCCGAAAATCGCGACACCGACATTAAATCGGCGCTCGAATACCTTACCAACGCCATAAAAAAGCGTTGTACGGCATTTGTTATTTCCGATTTTATCGACGACAACAAAGAGCTGAAGCGCGCGCTTACCATCGCAAACAACAAACACGATTTGGTGGGTTTGCGCATTTACGACGATCGCGAAACCAAACTGCCACCAATTGGCATGGTAAAAATGAAAGATGCAGAAACAAGCGAATACATTTGGGTCGATACATCGAGCAGTAAAGTTAGAGGTTTCTACGAACACTGGTGGCGCGAAATAAGCGCCGAGCTCGACGGAGCTTTTACAAAATCGGGCGTCGATTACGTGAACATCAACACCCGCGAGGATTATGTGAAATCGTTAATGACATTATTCAAAAGACGAGGAAGTAAACAATGAAATTAAAAAACATAAGTGTTTTCGTACTACTGCTTGTCGTGCCATTTTTGGTAAATGCACGCGAGATTAAAACACGGGCTGCACTCGACAGCAGCATTATACTTATTGGCGACCAGGTTAAGCTGAACCTTGAGATTGAATATCCTTCCGATGTGGAAATTTTCTTTCCAATAGTGGCCGACACACTGGGCGAGCATGTCGAAATAGTGGAACGCAATCCTGTCGATTCGATTCAGATTGACGAGAATACACTGAAAATGATGCAGGAATTCATTGTCACGTCGTTCGACACTGGACATCATACTATTGCGCCGTTTCAATTCCGGTTTAGTGTTTCCGGTATAACCGACACCGTTGAAACAAACCCGGCAACGCTGCATGTGTTTACCTTGCCCAAGCTCGACTCGCTGATGAATGCCATGCAAGGGCCAATCGACATAAAAGCACCCTACGAAGCACCCGTTACCTTTAAAGAAGTTGCTCCATGGCTTTTTGGAATATTATTGGGAGCAGGGCTTATCTTTCTGATAATTTATGCAATTAACCGCAGAAAGCAGAACAAGCCCATTTTCAGTTTTCCACAAAAGCCCAAAGAGCCTGCACATATTATTGCATTGCGCGATCTCGACCACATAAAAGAAGAGAAAATATGGCAACAGGGAAAAATTAAAGAATATTACAGCGAAGTAACCGATACCATACGCGAATATATCGAAAACCGCTTCAATATTACCGCCATGGAACTTACAACCGATGAAATCATCAAAAAAATTTCGGAACAAAAAGGTTTGCTCGATGACAAAACATTTGATAACCTGAAACGAATGCTAAGCAATACCGATTTGGTGAAATTTGCAAGGTTTACGCCACTCCCCGACGACAATAACCTATTGTTGGTAGATGCATATTTCTTCGTAAACCAGACTAAAATTGAAGAAAAAACAGAAAGTAACGAAGAAGAAGAAGATAACGAAGGTGAAGAAGTAATATTAAAATAGCAAACAACCATGTTCAACCATACATACGCACATCCCGAAATGTTTTACCTGCTGCTGGGGCTCATTCCACTTACAGCATGGTATATTTTTAGGCAAAAGAAATTAAGTGCCAGCATGCAAATCTCAACCATCAGGGGATTTGCCGGAGCGCCAAAAACCTGGAAACATTATTTACGCCACCTGTTGTTTGTAATCCGAATGCTGGTTTTGGCATTGCTGATAATTGTACTTGCACGTCCACAATCGTCAGACAGCTGGGAAAACCAAACCACCGAGGGAATTGACATCGTAATGGCCATCGACGTATCGACCAGTATGCTGGCCCGCGATCTTAAACCCGACAGGCTTGAAGCAGCCAAAGATGTTGCTACCCGGTTTATTGCAGGCAGGCCATACGACCGTATCGGGCTGGTGGTTTTTGCTGGCGAATCGTTTACGCAATGCCCGCTAACTACCGATCATGCCGTGGTTACCAACCTGCTGCGCGAAACGCAAACCGGCGTTATCGAAGACGGAACAGCCATTGGCAACGGACTGGCCACATCGGTAAACCGACTCAAGGAAAGTGATGCCGTAAGCCGGGTTGTTATTTTATTAACCGACGGAGAAAATAACCGTGGAGAAATACCGCCACTAACCGCAGCCGAAATTGCCAAAACCTTTGGCATACGTGTATATACCATTGGCGTGGGCACCGAAGGCACAGCACCCTACCCCATGCAAACACAATTTGGCACACGAATACAACAAATACAAGTTAAAATTGACGAAGAAACGATGCAGAGCATTGCCGATATAACCGGAGGCAAATATTTCAGAGCTACCGATAACGAAAAGCTCAAAAACATATACGAAGAAATTGACCAACTCGAAAAGGCAAAAATTGAAATCAAAGAGTTTAGCCGGAAAGATGAGGAATTTGAACCTTTTGCACTGGCGGCTCTGGCATTGCTATTGACCGGGTTATTGTTAAAAATTTCAGTTTTCAGAAACATACCATAAAATTTATAAAACATGGAAATGTTCAGATTTGCAAATCAAGAATACATGGTGGCACTGTTAATTATTCCGGTGCTCATCATTATATATTTCATTTTCAGAAGAAAACGAAAAAAAGCCATTGAACAATTTGGCAACCTCGAAATATTGGAGCCCCTTATGCCCAATGCCTCAAAAGCACGTCCGGGCTGGAAATTCACCATTTTATTGCTGGCTATTTCGTTACTGATAATCGGGCTTGCCCAGCCACAGTTTGGCTCAAAACTTCAAAAAGTTAAACGAAAAGGCATTGAGCTGATCATTGCGCTCGACGTTTCGAACAGCATGATGGCCGAAGACATACAGCCCAACAGGCTGGAGCGTGCCAAACGAGCTATTTCGTTGCTTACCGAAAGGCTTAACAACGACAAAATCGGCCTTATTGTATTTGCAGGCGACGCCTACGTGCAAATGCCCATTACCACCGATTATACCTCGACTAAACTGTTTCTGTCGTCCATCAATACCTCGATCGTTCCGCGGCAGGGAACGGCCATTGGTTCGGCAATCGACCTGGCATCAAAATCGTTCACACCCGAATCGGAAAGCAACAAGGCCATAATTATTATTACCGATGGCGAAAACCACGAGGACGATGCCATTAGCATGGCCGAAGCTGCACAGGAAAAAGACATCATTGTGCATACCATTGGAATGGGATTACCACAGGGAGCACCAATTCCGGTAATTAAACCCAACGGACAGAAAGACTTCAGAAAAGATAAAAACGGTGAAGTTGTTGTGACCAAACTCGACGAAGACATGTTACAACAAATTGCAGCAGCAGGTGGCGGAAAATATGTACGGGCCAACAATACAGAAGTAGGAATTAACGCCATTTTCGACGAAATAAATAAAATGCAGAAAACAGAACTCGAATCACGCGTTTATTCCGAGTATAACGACCAGTTTTTCTATTTTATTGCAGCTGCACTTATCCTGCTTTTGGCAGAATTCTTGATTATGGAACGCAAAAACAAGTATCTGAAAAAAATTAGTCTTTTTAAAAATACAAAGACAGAAACAACAATTTAGGAACAAGCAGATAATGTTGATATTAAGGTAAAACAATTATGAACAGAAAATATACAATACAATTTTTGATTATTGGCTTGCTATTGCTTGTAAACCTGGCGGGTTTTGCCCAAAAAGAACGCAAGTTTATCAGGCGGGGAAACAATTTGTATGAAAAAGCCATCGAAAACAGCGACTCTACCGGAATCGATTCGGTTAATTTTGTAAATGCTGAGATTGAATATCGCAAGGCACTCGAAAAAATGCCAAACGAATTAAAAGCAGTGTCAAATATCGGCAGTGCCCAGTTTAAACAACAAAAATATGCCGAGGCTGCATCGCAATTCGAACAAGCCCTAAACATAGCCGAAAACAAAGAAGACAAGGCCAAAGCCTATTTCAATTACGGCAATGCCATGCTGGGGCAACAAAAGCTGGACGAAAGTATTGATGCCTATAAAAATGCCTTGCGTAACAATCCATCGGATATGGAAGCCAAATACAACCTTGAATTTGCGCGTAAGATGAAAGAGCAGCAAGAGCAGCAGCAACAACAGCAGGATCAAAACCAAGATCAGAATAAAGATCAGAACAAGGATCAGGATCAGAACAAAGATCAGGATCAGGATCAGGATCAAAAAGATCAGAACCAAGACCAGAAAGATCAACAAGATAAAGATCAAAACAAGGATCAACAGCAGCAACAGCAACAACCAAAAATATCAAAACAAAATGCTGAACAAATGCTGAAAGCCCTTGAGAATGATGAAAAGGAGACACAGGAGAAAGTAAAAAAAGCAAAAGCAGAAAAAGCAAAATCGTCGAAACCCGATATCGATTGGTAATAGTTCCAATTCGCTATTTGAATAAGAAGATGTTTTCTATTTTTGTATGATATAACGATTAGTCATGATAAAACAATATTTATTCATCATACTTATGTTTGCCGGATTGACCTCTTTTGCACAAGACAAAGAGTTTAAAATGTCGACACCATCCATTGTGTCGGTAGGCGAACAATTCAGCCTCACGCTCACCCTCAATGCCAAAGGGCAGGATGTAAAACTGCCCGAACTTAGCGGCTTCGAAATATTGATGGGACCCAGCGTATCGTCGAGCACCAGCATTCAAATTATTAACGGAAAAACGTCGCGCAACATCAACTACAGCTATACGTACATATTGCGTGCACAAAAAGAAGGCATCTACACCATTTCTCCTGCATCGATAAAAGCAGGTCGCGACATAATACAATCGAACGCGTTAACCATTAAGGTTATACAGGGCAAGCAACAAACGACACCATCAGCCGGACAAAACAACAACCAGGCACAAACAGAAACCAGTGGCGACATAAGCAGTAGCGATAACCTTTTTATCAGCTACAAAACAAACAAACGGACTGTTTATAAAGGAGAAGCCATTTACGCCACTCTAAAACTATACAGCCGCGTTAGCCTCAACCCGGTCGATTTATCAAACCCATCGTTTGAAGGCTTTTGGACACAGAACATTGAAATACCCGATGTAAACCAAACCCATGCACGCGAAGATGTAGATGGTATTATTTACAATGTTTATACTTTCAATAAAAAAGTACTCATACCCCAACAAACCGGAAAACTCACAATCGAGCCTGCCGAAATGGTAGTCGATATTAAACAACAGGTTCGGTCGCAAAGCGTTTTCGAAGATTTTTTCGGATCGTACCGCAATGTGCGCTCCACCATTAAATCGAAACCAGTAAGCATTACCGTTAAGGATTTACCGGCTGCTCCGGCCAATTTCAAAGGAACTGTTGGTGATTTCAGAATTTCGTCGTCGGTTAACAAATCTGAAATTAAAGCCAACGAAGCCATCACAATAAAAACAACCATCAGTGGCAACGGAAACCTAAAACACATAACCACACCTGAATTTTCGTTCCCTCCCGATTTCGAGGTTTACGACCCACAAACAAGCTACAACCATCAGGTTAACGAAAATGGAATATCGGGAACAACCACATTCGAACAAGTAGTGATCCCCCGCTTTGCCGGTGAATTTACCATTCCCGCTGTAAAGTTTGTTTATTTCGACACAAATTCGAAAAGCTTTAAAACACTTAGCACACCTTCTTTTGCTATTAAGGTTGAAAGAGGCATTGACGGACAATCGTCAACAGTGGTTAGCTCACTTTCGAAAGAAGATGTTAAATACATTGGCAAAGACATTCGCTATATCAAACAAAACGATGTTAAACTCAAAGAAAAAGATTCATTTTTACATGGTTCTATACCGTTTTATGGATCGTACGCAATGGCTCTTATTGCATTTCTGGCAATTACGTTTGTGCAGAAAAAGCGAGCCCGCGAAAATGCCAATATTGCACTTACCCGTAACAAAAAAGCCAGCAAAATGGCTCGCAAACACCTGAAAACAGCTTCGGCATGTGTTAAAAAGAATAACAAAGAAGAATTTTACGATGCCCTGCAACGCGCTTTCTGGGGCTACCTTTGCGACAAACTCAATATTCCGATGGCAGAACTCAACCGCGACAATGCCAGTTCAACCCTACTCGAAAACAACGTTAACGAGGAAACCATTAATGAGTTTATCAAACTGATAGACAATTGCGAAATGGCACGTTTTGCCCCGGCTATGGTCGAACACCCAATTGATGAGCAATACAAGCAAGCCGAAAAACTAATTGGAAAATTTGAGAAACAAATACGTAAAAATGCATAACCATGAACAAACTGTTCTTACTAATTATATCGCTTTTAACAGCACTTGTAGTTGCTGCATCACCAGCCGATTCGTTACAAGCTGCTAACGAAAAATATGCAGCTAACGAGTTTGAAAAAGCAGTTGCCATGTACGAAAACCTACTGGAATCGGGCTACGAATCGGCTGAGCTTTATTTCAATCTAGGAAACGCTTATTTCAAAACCAACAATTTGCCAAAAGCAATTTTGAACTACGAACGTGCAAACATACGCAATCCCAACAACGATGATTTCCAATTCAACCTTGAACTGGCCAACCAGTTTGTAATTGACAAAATTGAGCCACTGCCCCGCCCTTTTCTTGTTAAATGGGGCGAAAACCTTGTAAATATGTTCACTTCAAACCAATGGGCATTTGTAAGCATTTCAACTTTTATACTAATGCTGGCTCTTACCCTGGTTTATATGCTTTCGCGAAGAATTGGCTTTCGAAAACTGGCCTTTGGTCTTTCAGTGGTTTTCCTTTTAATTTCGATTGTAAGCTTCGTTTTTTCCTACCAACAAAAAACTAAAATCACACAATATAATCATGCCATTATATTTAACCCAACAATTACGGTTAAAGCATCGCCCGATGAAGGCGGAACCGACCTTTTTGTTATTCACGAAGGATTAAAGGTTAAAATTGAACAAGAACTCAATAACTGGGTTGAAATAAAACTAGAAGATGGCAACAGTGGCTGGGTGAGAACTGAGGTGCTGGAAGAAATATAACTCAGTTATTGGTTTTACAATAGATCGTTATATTTTAGACACAAGACAACAGACCTGTTTCATAACACGCTAAATATTAGTAATTTAAACCAACTACCTGTCAGAACATAAACAACTCATTGTTACTGACGTAAAAAAATTAAACGAACTGTGATTTTATAGATTATCTTCAATTTGTTGCATAAAGTAACAAATAGCCTTATTTTTAAACAAAAAACAATGGAATACAATAATTTATCACTCACAGCAGTATTTGTTGAAGAACCAGAAGGAGGATATTCTGCATACATTGAAGAAATTAAGGGCGTAAACACTCAAGGTGAAACGATTGAAGAAGCACGTGAAAATTTAAAAGAGGCTTTAAGTATGGTACTAAAAGCGAATAAAGAACTGGCAGAGAAAAATCTTCGATCAAACAAAAAAAGCATTAAGGAAAAAATGAACCTTACTGCATGAAGCGTCAAAAACTGATAAAGTTCCTCAGAAAAAACGGATGTGAACTATTTCGTGAAGGCGGAAATCATTCCATTTTTTTAAATACGGCAACAGGCAATATTTCAGCTGTTCCCCGTCATAACGAGATTAAGAAATTAACCGTAAGGAATATTTGCAAAGATTTAGAAATTCCCATTCCGAATGAGAATTAGACACCGTTCCATTTAAATTACACTTCTATGCAAAAAACTGCACTTGTAACCGGTGCCACCGGACTTGTTGGCAAAAATATTATTGATCAGCTAATTATCAACAACCGTTATAGCAAAGTAATTATTGTTAGCCGCCGTGCTGCACCTTTTTCGCACCCGAAAATTGAACAAATCACCATGGATTTGGACAAGCTGGATGAATTAAATCTTCAGGCAAACGTTGACGAATGTTATTGCGCACTTGGTACCACACAGAAAAAATCGGGCAAAAAAGGCTTTTTCAAAGTTGATTTTGAATATGTAAAAGCCACAGCCAATTTGTGTAAAATCAATAACATCCCCAAGTTTTCAGTAGTCAGTTCAAATGGTGCCAACCCAAAATCGGCCTTCCTGTACATGCGTACCAAAGGCCAAATAGAAGAAGCCATTAAAAGTTCAGGCATTGAACAAATCACCATTGTGCGACCATCATTAATTATCGGCAAACGCGATGAATTCAGGTTTGGCGAATCGGCAGGCTACTACCTGTACAAATTGTTTCAGCCCTTGATGATTGGAAAATTCAGGAAACTTCGTCCTGTAAGTGCCGAAAAAATTGCCCGCTGCATGATTGAACTCAACCAACAAGATTGGCAGGGGCACAGAGTTGTAGAGTCGAATGAGATATCGGAGTATTAAAAACACATTAAACAAACAACATTCTACTCAACAAAAACCCGGAACAACTCCTCTTCTTTCAAAAAAAAACTATTTTTGCACCAAAA
>JAQICD010000145.1 GCA_027858715.1 Prolixibacteraceae bacterium | reverse complement strand
AATGGTAATTACATTGTCGTCCCATTTGTATTCGATGCCAAACTGGTTCATTAGTTTCAAAGTAAGGTCGATGTACGATGCCGAGGTGATTTTATTGGTGAGCGTAAGCTCCAGCCCGCCTTCAATGGTAGGGGCTATCATCAGCAAGGCCGAAATGTACTGGCTGCTGATGCTTCCGTCGAGTTGAAGCTTGCCGCCTTTGAGGTTCGAGCCCCAGATGCGCAGGGGTGGGTATCCTTCGTTGTTGATGTACTCGATTCGGGCACCGAGCTTGTTTAGTGCATCGACCAATATTTTAATGGGGCGTTGTTGCATGCGTTGACTGCCGGTAATTTCCCATTTGCCCACAATTTTCGACAAAAAAGCCGAAAGGAAGCGCATGGCTGTTCCGGCATGGCCTATGTCGAATTTGTTGGTGTTTGAGTTAAGTACCTGTTCCATCACGCGGGTATCGTCGCTATTGCTCAGGTTTTGCACCGGGAACGGGCTATATGCCAGCGCATTGATGATTAGTACCCGGTTGCTGATGCTTTTTGATGTAGGTAAAGTGATTTCGCCTGTAAGCGATTTTGTTGTGGGTTGTATGGTGTATTGCATGTTTTTGTTAAGCTATTTCAATTCCATTTTTTTTAATTTCGTTGAGAAAATTGAGTTCATCAAAATCTTTCTCTATTAATATTGGTTCGATTCTATCGTCTATCTGTCGACGCAGTTTCCATAACATAGGATTGATTGTAAAGAAATCACCATGTATACGGTTAACAATTATAGCTACATCAATATCGCTGTCATCTCTGTTAGTTCCTTTTGCAAACGAACCATAAAGATACATGCTGTCAAAATTCATATGCTTACTCAATAAATCTTTGTATTGAGTAACTTTTCTTAAAGCTTCTCCTTTATCCATTGTTGTAACTTCCTTGTTTCTTTAATGATTTCAATGCATTTTGCGTCAGTTAAGCTCTTGAGTAATCTTTCTTTGTGAGAAGGATATCTGGCTTCAATATTTAAAGGTTCAACCTGATCAATAAAATCTTTCTGAAAATCTGTAAAATCATTGTAGAAGTAACCTTTCTTTGCCAAATATGATAAACTATGTGAAAAGGGGGCAGTTTCATTGATTTTGTGTGTGTAAAGGCTTTTAAAAGCTTTTTCTATGGTTTGATGACACATAAATCCAACATACAAAAATCTTTTTGTACGGTACATTGCTTCTGCAGTTTCAAGATCGTAATCTGATAATTCTATCCAATATTTGACCTTTTTATCCATTGTTGATTTTTTCACAAAGTTACAAAACTTTAGCTGGTCAATATTATTAATGAACATGACTAAAAAAGATATTCTAACACTTCTTCTTTAGTCATTTTGTGGTGTATAGCAATATCATTAATAATTTTTGATAGAGTACCAATTTTCAATGGATTGTGCATGGGGATTGTAATGCTATGCTTACCATTTTTATCAGTACTCAGACGGACATGACTTCCTACCTGCCGATTTTTTGAATAGCCAAATTTTGCCAGCAACTTAATGAATTGTTCGCCCGGTAGGTTTCGAGGGATTTTTTTCATGCTGCAAAAATTTCTTCCTTAATAAAATGCAAGCGGACAAGCTTTGGGGCATTTTCATCAAAGTGACACTGAATTGCCTCCCTGATATTGTCCTTTAATTCTTCTACTGAATCGGCTTCTGTAAAAATAGAGTGGCCTAAAGCCTGAGCCTCATAGCCTCCTTCGTCTGATTCGGTTACTACAAAAATAATCTCGTTCATATCGAATATTTTTCACAAAGTTACAAAACTTTATTTCGTCAATCCACTGTAATAATCCAACGCTTCAATAATCAGCTCCTTTTCGCAGTTGACGTTGATCTCAACTTCGCCAATTTCGGGTATTAGCGTAAAGTTTATGCGGCCGGCTTCGTTCTTTTTATCTTTAGTCATTTTCAGGTAAAGTGTTTCATAGTCGCCTTTTTCAATGCTAAATGATTTGTAGGTATCGATTATCCATTGGGAAATTTGTTCAACCTGTTCCATTGGCAACCCCGCTTTTTTGGACGATAGGTACAATTCTACAATGATTCCGTACGCCACAGCAAATCCATGCAAAATAGGCCGCCCCTGGTGCAGTGCCATGCTTTCGAAAGCATGGCCTACAGTATGCCCCAGGTTTAAAGCTTTGCGAATATTTTGCTCGGTGGGGTCGTTTACCACAAAATGTTCTTTTATGGCTACCGACCGGGCAATCATACCGTTAAGTATTTCGTAATCAATATTTTCAGTATCGAAAACCAATAGCTCGTCCCAATGCGCTTTGCTGTGAATAAGTCCATGCTTAAGCATTTCGGCATACCCCGACAGGAAATTAGCATTGTCGAGTGTTTTCAGAAAACGTGAAGCAATAATCACGGTTTGCGGCTGGTTAAAAACGCCAATTTCGTTTTTCAGCCCGTTAAAATTGATACCCGTTTTTCCGCCTACCGAAGCATCGACCTGCGACAAAAGGGTAGTGGGGATGTTTACAAAGTGGAGCCCACGTTTAAAGCACGAGGCAGCAAAACCACACAAGTCGCTCAGCATGCCGCCTCCCAGGTTGATAAGCAAAGATTTTCGGTCGGCGCCGTTTTCTTCCAGAAAATTCCAGACGGCCACCACCGATTCGAGACTTTTATGATTTTCGCCGCTTTGTAATTTCAATACCGGTATGTTTCTAAAAAAATCGTATTGCTGTAATTCGGGCAAGCAAAATTCTCGGGTATGCTCGTCAACCACTGCATATACTTTGCCAACAGGGTATTTTTCAATAATGCCCCCAAGCTCTTTTTCAAGCCGGTTTGTTACGCGTATATCGTTTTTAAATTGTGGAATCTCCATTTTTCGATTATTTTTATAAATTCAAAAATATAAATATTTGTTACGCACAGGAATATAATTGATATATGAATCCGAAAGAAAACATAAACTTCATTTTTCAGTTGAACAATAAAGACCGTTCGGGAAACTTTTTTGTTCTGTTTATTTTGAGTGGAATCGTATTTTTAGGACTTGCCTTTTTATTTGTAGCCACGAATAAAACGTACGAATTAATAGTCACGATTTTACTTGCAGTTGGTTTTTTCATCATGTTTAACAAAATAAAACCTTCGTTTTTCGAAATGCTGGTTACCGAACGATACCTGCAGGTTAATTTTTATTCTGTATCAAGTACAGTACGCAATTATCAGTCGGTTGAAATGAATCTGCACCAGTTGATTGGGTTCAAAGTTAATCAAAGCATATTAGGCATGAAAAAAACATTAATCCTTTCGGTGCAGTCGAGATATGGTATTGCCGACTATCCGCCGATTTCTGTCTCAATATTGAAGAAAAATGAAATTGAGCAAGTCGCTCATGTTCTCAATCGAATTCTCGAAAACAATAAAAAATAAATCCTCTAAACCCCTTAAACTCTACTAAATGTCGTCCCCTCTGATTTACAAAATAGCGTTGTCGCTTTTTAACCGCATTGGTTCGGTTAATGCACGCCGCCTTGTTGCTTACATGGGAAGCCTCGAAGCCGTTTTCGAATCGCCAAAAAAGGAGTTTAAAAATATTCAAGGTGTCGGTTCGGCGCTGGTTAACATTGTGGTTGAAAACCGTGATGAAGTACTTAGAAAAGCGGAATCTGAAATTAAATTTATTGAGAAGCACAGGCTGAAAACTTATTTCTATCTCGATTCTGATTATCCGCGCCGTTTGGCTCAGTGTGTCGATTCGCCGGTGATAATGTACATGATAGGCGATGTAAACCTCGATAGTTCGCGAATTATCAGTGTTGTAGGAACCCGCAAGGCTACCGAATACGGTCGTGAACGTACAATGGAGCTTATTTCGGGACTTGCAGCCCAGGGAGTGAATGCACTTGTAGTTAGCGGACTAGCTTTTGGTATCGATGTTAATGCACATAAGGCAGCTATTAAATCGGGTTTGCCTACGCTAGGCGTTGTGGGGCACGGCCTCGATAAGATGTACCCTGCTGAACATGCAAAGATTGCCCGCGAAATTATACATGAAAACGGCGGTTTGTTATCCGATTTTCCATCGAACCACCGGATAGACCCGGGAAATTTTCTGCGTCGGAATCGTATTATTGCCGGTCTGTCTGATTGTACCATCGTGATAGAATCGGCAGCAAAAGGCGGAGCGCTGGTAACTGCCGACATTGCCAACTCCTACAACCGCGATGTGTTTGCCTACCCCGGCCGCACAACTGACGAATACTCTGATGGTTGTAATAACATGATAAAGAGCAACAAAGCCGCCTTGATTGAATCAAGCTCCGATTTGATTGCCTTTATGGGCTGGGAAGCGCAAAAAGAACCAATACAACAGCCCTTGCTAATTGACCTCGACGAGGAGGAAACACTTATCGTTTCGGCCTTAAAACTAAGTGAAGTCTCTACCACCGATTTTATCTCGAGAGAAGTAAACCTGCCGGTACAAAAGATTAATAGTTTGTTATTGAACCTTGAATTTAAAGGTGCCGTAAAATCCTTGCCGGGCAACCGGTTTAAACTTAACGGTAATGTTCCGGTTTAAATGTTTTTTTCGTAAATTTCAACAAAAAATCTAAACAATGAAAAGAATACACATTACCTTCTTTCTGGTCATATTTACATTTGGGCTGTACGCGCAAATCGACCTAAGTAAAAAAATACCGGGTATTAAGTACGAGTCATCTTACACCTTCAGTAAAGCCATTGATATGGAAATGGCATTTTTCAATAAGAAAGGAAAATTGCGAATGGCCATTCCTTACTGGGCTTTGTATAATCCTGGCTTCAAGCATTTCAACATTAAACACAAAAGGGGTAGTACAGTTTATCAAACCATTTTCGATATGCCTAACAATAATTGTCTCATTGTTTTGGGCGAAGGTGACCAGGTAACGGGCAGTGCTTCGGTAATGAAAGACAATGAAGGGCGAGAGTTAAAGACCCTTCCGCTTACAAAGACCGATGAAACAAGAAGCATATTGGGGAAAAAATGTACAAAATATACATTTGATGTTGAAAGGTTCTCGGGCGAAATGTGGGTAACCACCCAAGTTAACTTGCCCAACAAAGTGGGTGTTTTGAAGGCCAGCCAGATGAACCAGTTTTACGAAGACGTGCCTGTTAATGGGTTTGTGCTCGAAATTACGTCGGTAAACAAACGGGGACTAAAAACCGTAATGCGCACCACGGCTTTGCCTCATGATATAAATGTAACCGTAAATATTCCTGAAGAATTTGGTAATGCCATCAACAAAGTTGATTATTACGATATGTAGTTCAATAGATTGTTAGATCTTAGACATTAAACTTTTTTCGCTAACCATAGACCATGTAAAACAGTCGCAAATAACTGCCTTACATGGTTTTCTAATGTATTTAATTGCTACCAGGTGTTAACAAACTTATTATTAGATTCTTGATTAATTAATGCGACAGAACCAGTTGGAAATTGATAACAAATAAAATGAGGCAATATGTTAAGAAACTGTTTAAGTCAGGGCAAAAGCATTCAAAATTTTAAGATAGTCTCTCTATATTTGTAGTCCAAAGCAGCTTTCATTCGTTTTGATTTTTTGCTTAGTTTTTTAGATTTATCATTTGCTAGCATTGTCA
>JAQICD010000139.1 GCA_027858715.1 Prolixibacteraceae bacterium | reverse complement strand
ACTGCGTTTTGTTTGTGTTCTTGTATTTTCAGTCCTTTTTCAAGTTTAGAAATATCATCATCATTAACTAAAGTAAGGACGACTGGAACCAGCTTCATGTTATGCGAGCCAGACTTGGTGTCTTTATGAACGGCGTTCCAAAGTACTTGCCCAGGTTTTATGGAGTTATTATCCCTATTGTTCTCTTGAAATATTTTTAATGGACACTAAAAATAACGGAAAGATGTATACTAAACTTTGCACCAGACCCAACCCCGATATAAAAAACATATTCTCATCATTGGGGTTCAAAGAACGTCCTTTTGTTAGGAAATCAAAAGTGGTGACCCAACAATAATTCTCAATTTGGCTAATGATTGATATGCAGATGTTTGTGGAAATTTATTTGCAAGTTGGGTTAACAAATTGAATACTTTCAAAAGATATCATAAAAAGATCCTTTATTTTATTTGGGCTCCAATTGCAGAACGTTGTGTGTAATGCCAGGAAACCGCTCAACAGACCGATAATTCCTTGATTTTTTGTATATTTGTATATGACAAAAAAGGATATATACAAGCTTGTTTTTGAGATTTATAAACTGACTGACTCGATACTAAATACGATAAGTGGAGACAGCTTTCAAACAGAAGTTTCCTTATTGACAAAGTCGGATTTAAGGACAATTACAAAATCAAGAGGATGGTTATTCAATTGGAGACGTGAGTTTAATTAACCTGACAGAGAAGTATATAAACTGACTATTATTGACAATCCTGACATTGTAAAAGGTTTGATAAGTTTTACTGTTCGGACTGATCATGTATCTATGTTTTTACTTGAAAGTGCTCCATTTAATCTTGGTAAGGATAAATTATACGAGGGAGTTCCTGGAAACCTTGTTGCATATGCATGTAAAGTATCATTTCAAAGAGGTGGAGAAGGATTTGTGTCGTTTGAGTCAAAAACAAAGTTGATAGACCATTATGTAAAAACACTTGGCGCATATCATTTCGGTGGACACTTAATGGTTATTGATACGATTGCAGCAAGAAGATTAGTAGATAAATATTTTAAACCTAATTAATATGGGATTTATTAAAGAGCCAGAAGGTGTAGATTTTGTAATTCAAAGTAAACCCTTGACTGAGAAACAGGAAAAAGAACTTAGTGAATTTATTGCTAAAAGGAAATTAGAGATTAAAAAGAAATCCAAAAATGGCACATACACACACAATATAAAACAGTTGGGGTTCAGTGGTTTGCGAGGGTTTGGTTCTCGCTTCAGCATTCTTGTCGGTGGACAAGAACGCATCCCGAAAACCCAACCGTTTCATATTGTAAAACGTTGGACAACATGCTGACATCAAACTGACTGCAAGAAATTAACTTTGACAAAAACTCCTGAACAATGGTTTGACGACAACAAAAGCGTATAACTGAAACAGGTCAAAACTAAATTCAACTATTGTCATAGTTTTGCCACCGTTCTCTCTTAAAAGACATTATTAAATAAAAGCAGATGAGATTACCGAAACATATCGGAATAATTCCTGATGGAAACAGAAGATGGGCCGAAGCCCACCAAATGAAAAAGGAAGAAGGTTATGAATGTGGCATAGACCCGGGCCTGGCTCTTTTTAAATTATGCAAAGAGGCAGGAATTAAGGAAGTAACTTATTACGGATTCACTACCGATAATACCAAAAGACAAACAATACAAAGACAAGCCTTCACTGATGCCTGCATTCATGCGGTAAGTATTTTATCAAAAGAAGATGCGGAATTGTTGGTCGTAGGCGATTCGGAATCGCTCATGTTTCCAACGGAACTCCAAAAATTCACGACACGGCAGATCTTTGGTAAAGGAGGAATTAAAGTTAATTTTTTAGTTAATTATGGCTGGGAATGGGACTTAAACAATTTGAAATTAGCAGATGCGTCACAGAAAAACATCACCAATCATATTAAATCTTTTGATATTTCCAGGGTGGATCTTATCATACGTTGGGGCGGCCGGAGACGTTTAAGTGGCTTTCTGCCGGTTCAATCAATTTATTCAGATTTCTATGTGCTGGAGAAGTATTGGCCAGATTTTATGCCTGAACATTTTTACAATGCTTTGAAATGGTACAATGAGCAGGATGTTACCCTCGGAGGTTAGGAATAAGCACGATTGTCCAACATTGTATAAGAGCAATAGCGGGTGAAGTGGTAAATCAAAGGTCTGTGAATCTAAAAAAAACTTTTGTGGTTGCGGACAGGTAATCGCCTTGAAATCCTCTACTGCTCTTATGTGTGCCGAGAAGCAATGGTCGGCATAAATAACCATTGCATGCTGTAATTGAGATGGTGGAGTTCGCCAGCTGGTGAATGGCCCACCGGAGTCGTCTATTCAGGAGGGGGCTTCA
>JAQICD010000129.1 GCA_027858715.1 Prolixibacteraceae bacterium | reverse complement strand
TCATTACTGTTATCGTGGCAAACCATGCAATCGACATTCCGTGCATTCTCAAAATCGTAGTGGTCGTTGCTCATGCCATAACCAATATGGCATTTTGCACATGTTTGCTCATTGGTTTGAGAGCCAATACAGAAATTATTGATAAGGTTTTTCTTTCCGGCAGCTGTAATTCCACGCCCTTCGGTATATGCCACACGCTCCCAATTCCAGTGAGCCGAGTTCATAATCTCCTTATGACGTTCGGTATGGCAGCCAATACAGGCTTCGGTGACTTCCTGCGGCGATTGAAAATCCTTTTGAAGTTCTTCAAACTTTGTATGATCAACCGAAGACACAGGTTTTATAGCATATTCCTGCTTTAATTTCTCCAGTTTTAAATTGTAATAAACCTCGTCGTGCAAAATATTGGTAAGCACCAATGCGATGATAGTAATTCCAATAACAACAACAATCGATCTCTTCATAAGCTATAAATAAGTATCGTGTTTAAAATCTCAAACAAATATATCTATTCATTTAGATATATAAAAGAATAAATATAGACACAAAATTTTCTACTGATGTATTAAAGTAACAAACAACTAATGTACAAATGCTTAACAAAAATATGTTGTACAATAGGACACCTTAATATTTATTGAGTCTAAAGAAACACAAGCCTTGAAGATGATCAATTCAATTTACAGGTGGAACTAATCATTTTAAATGTAAAATTAAAAACGATATCCGATACTGAGACCACTTTTAAAGCCGGGACCAAAAACAGGCAGGGTTACACGCATATGGTCGTCGGTAGCTTTTGTTTTTACTTTACCGGTAATAAACTCATAATCTGACTCAAATGCTTTTTTCACATCAGGTTCAATGGTTGAATAATTGAAATTCGAATTATTACTTGTGGTATAATCACCTTTCAACACATAACGTTCAACACCTATACCAATAAAATACCAGTCGATGGTAAATACATCAGCAATTGTCCATTGATAACCAACCTGAAAACCAAGCCCTAATCCGGATAGTCTTGTATTGATATTGAAGTCAGTATCCCTTATTTCGTCGAGTAAATTAAAACCATGCTGCCAATATCGCAGATATGGTGATAAATACACACCATTCATTGCCATTTGGGGATAAAAACGATATTCCAACGCAGTATGAAAACCTTGATTAAAGCCATCGAATGTAAGGCCATTGCCTGTATCAAAGAAATCAACCTGCTTTGTGAAAAAGTTATCAATACTAAACAAACCGTGATTCATATTCCAATAACCTGCATTTAAATTTAAAGTGCTTTTAGGTGTTATGACCCGCTCATATCCAAGGGCATAATTACCAAAATTTGTTCCTGTCAGGTTCAGCTTAATATTATTTTCCTGTGCAGCTACTCCTATCGTTGCAGCCACCAATAAAATGGTAAATATTCTTCTCATTTGATTCTGATTAAAATTCTACATCTCACTTAAATGACACATATTTATTGTAAAGGTTGCTTTACCTCAATCAATTTAGACGTATCGTAGCCTCTTTTTTTAGCATTTTCGAGCAACATTTGGTATGTTTCATCGTCCATTTGAGGTGTTCGACTCAATATCCACAGATAATCTTCAGTTTCAGAACCAATAAGCGCATAGGTATAATCTTCGTCTAACTCAAGAATATTATACGGTGCATAAAAGAACAGGAAAAATGAAACTTTTAATCGTCGTGGCGTATCAGGTGCTGCTAGTTTTGCTTTACCTTCGGCTTTTTTAAGCTTCCCGTCTTTATAGCCTTGGTTTAATACTTTAATTTTACCATCAGTTCGCATCGAATAAGTTGCCGTAACCTGCTCAAGGCCGCGTTCAAATTTATGATCGAAACGAGCTATCTCGTACCAGGCTCCTAAATACTCTTCAAGTTCAAACTTAAAAGCAGAATCAATACTTTGATCAGGTTGTGCCATTTCATGTGTTTTACACGATAAAGTTACAAGAATAAACAAAACCGGCAACAAACGGGATATAAGCCTCTTCATGTCAATAATTTTTATGGGTTTAACACAAATATATGCTGTAACCCATACAAGTTACAAATTTTATTTCACTGTAAGAAAGTCCGATGCAAACGCATATCCTTCAACTTCGGCTTTAATAAAATCGAAAAGGTCTTTTTTCGATTCCATGGCATGTCGCAACACAGTTCCTGCCATACCATAAACAGCGGGCATTTTCGATTTCTG
>JAQICD010000032.1 GCA_027858715.1 Prolixibacteraceae bacterium | reverse complement strand
ATCGACCCACGCATGCACGAGCTTATTGAAACACTGCAAAAAAAATACGATATGCTCATTATCGACTCACCACCGGTAGGCTTCGTGGCCGATATTTACCAACTGCACGAACATATCGAAGCCAACATAGTGGTTGTACGCCATAAGTTTACCCGCAAGAAAGTACTGGCCGACGCCCTGCGCCAAATCAAGCTACACCAGCTCAAAAACGTAAGCATGGTGTTCAACGCCATCGAACAATCCCGCAGCAGCTACGGATATGGTTACGGATACGGCTATGGATACGGTTATGGATACGGCTATGGTCACGACGAAGGCAATAAAGGCCGCAAAGGAAAAAAAGATAAAAACAACAAACGCAAACACATATCGTACACCGACCTCGAAGGCAATAAATAACAATTGAAGAAGTTGAAGTCAGTTGTCAGTTAAATTAGTTGTCAGTTATCGGTTGCTTGCCCCGTGAAATTCGACGTTAGGAGGATATTTCATCGGGGTCGGTTATCCCGCTGGTGCGATCACGAAAGCTTTCGTGAATGTAATCCGAATCAGCAACAGCACTGGCTGCTGGAAAAATGGGGTAATGGAAGAATGGAATGATGGATTGATGGAATATTGGAAACTCAGGAACGTATGCACTCAGGAACTCAGGAATCTTTTACTAATGACTACTGACTAATTAACTAATGACTTAATGGACTTAATGGACTTAATGGAATATTGGATTGATGGAATATTGGAAATTGGAAACTTAGGTACTCAGGAACTCAGGAACTTTTTACTAATGCTGGGCGTTTTTGCGACCAGTCCCGATGAGTGAGGCACGAATGACATCGGGAACTAATTCACTAATGACTTAATAGATTATTGGATTAGTGTCATCTCAAAACAAGGTGTTGCAATGCTTTCGGGCATACTAAACAGCGATAACAAAAGTATAAAATGAAAAACGAACCGATCAGCCACATTATATCAGCAGGCGAAAGCGATACCATCGAATTCAAGTCAAGTTTTAACAACGAACTAATTGAAGCAATGGTTGCCTTTGCCAATTCAAAAGGCGGGAAGGTAATCGTAGGCGTTAATCCTAAAGGCGAAATTATTGGCGTTTCCACGAATTCCGAATCAGTTCAAAACTGGATAAACGAAATTAAAAACAAAACTACGCCAGCCCTTATCCCCGATGTCGAAATATATCAAATTGAAAATAAAACCCTCATAATACTCGTCATTCAAGAATATCCCATAAAACCAGTTGCAACCCGAGGCAAATATTTTAAACGGATTGCCAATTCGAACCATTTGATGGGCATTGACGAAATTGCCAATGAACATCTCAAAACCATCAATACAAGTTGGGATTTTTATCCTGATCCCAACCACAGCACAGAACATATTTCTGCCGAAAAAGTGAAGCGTTTTGTTGAGACCATTGAGCAACGAACGCAAAAAATAATTGAAATGCCCCACATGGACTTTCTGGCAAAACTGGAAATCATTCGCAACCATCAATTGACATTTGGCGGCTATCTGCTTTTTGTTAAGGAATACTGCATGATTAGCGATATACAGGTAGGACGGTTTAAGAGCCCAACAACCATTATCGACAGTATTTCGCTGAATACCGATTTGTTTACCGAGGTTGATGAGATAATTGCTTTTATAAAAAAACACCTGATGGTTGAATATATCATTACCGGCGAGCCACAACGAACCGAGCGTTTTGATTATCCACTGGATGCCATTCGGGAAATCGTGATAAATATGATCGTGCACCGCGATTATAGGGACAGCAGTGCCAGCATCATTAAAATATTTGACAACCGGATAGAATTCTTTAACCCCGGAAAACTTTACGGAGGTATAACTATTAATGATTTGTTGTCGGGCAACTACAGCTCGAAAACCAGGAATAAACTCATTGCAAAAGCATTTAAGGAAGTTGGGTTAATTGAAAGATACGGCTCCGGAATTAAGCGTATTGTAAATATTTGTGAAGAATTTGGCGTTAAACAACCTGAATTCGAAGAAGTTTTTAATGGCTTCCGTGTGGTTCTGTTCAAAGAAAAAATAGATGTCACAAAAGATGTCACAAAAGATGTCACAAAAGAAAAAAGGATAATAAAAATTCTTGAACTTGTTGAATCTAATCCATCAATCACAACAGGCGAGATTGCATTGCGCTTAGAATTAACACCAAGAACTGTTCTCAGGCATATTGACCAACTGAAAAATGAAAACAGGCTCAAGAGAGTTGGTGGCCGGAAAAAAGGAAAATGGATAATCATCGGAAACAACTAACATCGCTGGTGCGCGATTGTATCGCGCACTAAACGTCTTAATCTTTTAATTCGTGTTAATTCGTGTAATCTGTCGGCTCTCGCTGGTGTGGTTCCGAAAGCCTTTGTGAATGTAAACAACAACAGATTGCCACGTCAGCTCCGTAAACTCCGGCTCCTCGCAATGACGGCTCCGCTCGTTGATCAGGGGAGGGTTTGGCGGCAAAGCCGCCAAACCCTCCCCACCCTTCTGCAACGCGCCCGACATTGCGATTCAGTGACACCCAACTTTTGACATCCGCCAACTGGCGGAGAATCAAAAGTTGCTGGTGGAACTAATCCCGATGAGAGAGGAACGAACGACATCGGGAGGAGCCGACCATAGGAGGCGACGAAGCAACCTCACGATATTACGCAGCCCATAACAAAAAAACAATAACCCTAGGAGGCGACGAAGCAACCCCTAACAACCTCTCACCCCACAACAACATAGCGACATCTAAAACCAATAACTAATTCACAAATGACTAATGACTAATGCTGGGAGCTTTGCGACCAGTCCCGAACTTGCTTCGGGAACTAATGCTGGGCGTTTTAGCGACCAGTCCCGATGAGTGAGGCACGAACGACATCGGGAACTAATTCCCTAATGACTATATTATTATGACCAATAACATCCACACAACATTCGACAAAATTAAAGACCGCAACGCCAAAGAAATATACCTCAAGCAACGCGGCAAGGTAATATGGTTCACCGGCCTCTCGGGCTCAGGTAAAACAACCCTGGCAAGCCTGCTCGAGAAACGGCTCTTCGAGTTCAACTACTTTTGCCAGATACTCGATGGCGACAACGTGCGCTCGGGCATCAACAAAAACCTTGTGTTTACCGATGCCGACCGCATC
>JAQICD010000023.1 GCA_027858715.1 Prolixibacteraceae bacterium | reverse complement strand
GCAAGGGTAAATTCGTTAAGCATAATATGTTGCATGGCGAGGTTATTCCCAACTAGAGCAGAATATAGTGCATGCCCTTTGTTCTTGTATATTTTGTATGCCTTGGTGTAATAATAAACAGCAGAGTCGGGAATGTTTTTTAACTCTGAAAAAGCTACTCCAATATTATTGTATTTTGTTGCAGCTCTTAAAGTATCATGCATAACGAGATTAATATCCAGACTTAATTTGTCATAATATATAGCTTTGTCAGCCATACCCATTTCTTCATAAACAGCACCAATATTACCCAACGCCGATGCCCAAGATATACTGTCGTCTTGTTCTTTAAAGTAATCAACCACTTTTAAATAAATAGTAATAGCTTCTTTATAATTGCCTGTTACGTCATTTATTACTGCCCTGTTAGCAAGCATCTGGTTGGCTTGCAATGGCATATTTGCTTTACGGTAACTTTCTTCAGATTTTATGAAATAATCCTTTGCAATATTAAAATTAGCCCTTTGGTAAAAAATATAACCCACCTCTTTTCTAAATTCTGCTAATAAGCTATCTGAGTGTAATAATTGTAACTGCTCATCCTGTTGTTTAGTAAAGTATAATAAGCTATCGGATTGTGATATATTTTTTAAAATTTCAATGTTTTTTTGAATTATTGTAGGTTCATTCTTATCATCAGTAGTTTTACTTGACTCATTACATGAAATAAACAAAAAGATTATAATTGTAAAATAGAGCACCAATTTTTGTTTCATAGTAGATTAAGCTTTTAAAAATTTATTTTTAAATATTCATTTGGAGTGGAGAAATTGCACTCTTTTGCAAATTTTGGTTCGTGAGTTGGCTTGTACGATTTGCAAATATGAGCAATGCGTAAGTTTTCCAAATTGCCCCAAAGGGCAAAAGCGCGTTGGTAAAACAAAATCTTGTTAGAGCATCCAATATAGGTTTTATATATATTATTCTTTCTGTCAAATCTTGGTCAGTTTTTTCTTTTTCGTCTTGTAGGTAACGTTAATTTATAATTATCTTCTGAGTAAAATGTTTACCATTAATATCTACTCGAAGTAAATATATCCCCCTTTGTTTATTCGATAAATCTATCGTTGTTATTTTATCAAAAGTATCCAGTTGATGAACAAGAGTACCATTTGAGTTAAATATCATAATCTGTGTAGCTTCATCGATACCTTCAAGTTCAACTTTGAAACAGCCCTTATTTGGATTTGGGTAAACTTTAACAGCAGGTGTGTTTAGTGGTTGAAAACTGTTTTTTACTTGATTAAAATCTTCTAAACTTTTTTCTGCAATAGGATTGGTGCTCATAATACTAATTTGAGAATTATTGCAAAAAGTACCATTGCTTGTAATATGCGCATCAACATAACTGCCTTCATGTGCATGAAATCCGGGTAATAGTGTTACTGAAGTTCCTGCAATTAAATTTACAGATGATCCATTTTCAAATTCAACAATAGAACCATTGCCTGCAACAGTAATTGTATTGTTAGCATTAAAACAACTTGATTCTCCATTAGAAATGATGGTGTTTGTGATTTCAATATTGTTATTGATTCCATCAACTTCTTGCAAACAAATTCCCACTGAACCAAAATTATTATTGTTGTATTCCCAAACTCTTAACCAGTAGGTTTTATAATGGGCTAGCCCGGTAATAGGTATACTTTCAACCAATACTTGTGAATCATCAACAGTACCACAACATAAAGGCGTATTGCTTTCAGGTGTTGAATAAACAGCATAACTCATAACGCTCCAACCTCCTCTATTGGGCCGAATGATTTTAATACTACCTGACGTAGGGGCTTCAAATGTATACCATAAATCTCCTCCTTGGTATCCACCACAAGCAGGTATTCCATTTATCGATTCAGAGCTTGATGCTCCATTGTTATTGTAAATCATAGTGGGTGATGAACATACAGTACCTGATGGATTTACATTTATTTCGATGGCTCCTGTAGCTTCATCGTTTATTGGATATGTGCATAAAGAATGAATGTTGAATTCACCTATTGCACTGTTAGTATAGCTACTTACATAAATATAATAATCAGTACCAAGTAAAACTTCATCTTCAAAATAAGGAGAACTACCGTAATCAGAATAAACACATTCCATATCATTACAATCTCCTTGAAAAATCTCTAAACGGTGTTCAATGTCTCCAGCATTTTCTGTCCAAATTGCAACAACACCTCCATTTGTGTTATTATAATGATACCATACTCCTTCATAGTTATCAGAAGTTTCGGCACAGTCAGGAAGTTCTGATCGGGTAGCATTGGTTAGGTCACTTGTAATATTTGAGTTACAATCAAGTTCTGTTGCTGTTTCACAATTGTCGTTAGACGGAGGTGTTAATGATTGTATGCAAAAATTTAGTGTTCCTTTATTTGTTTCGGTTGAATATAATCTTAGATAGTAGGTTTGTCCAGGGATAAGGTTGCCAAATTTATGAGAATTTGGAATAGTAGAGCTTACTGAAATTTCAACTGTCTCAATGGCTCCAAGCATCGAAGGAGTATCGTAAAGATCAATATGAGCCCTCTCCCATACAGATACATCAGGGAAAAGCATTTTTATTGCCCCTGTACTTGGTGCTACAAATTTATACCAAATATCGCCATCGTTCGTTCCGCCAAACTCCCAAAAGTTATATGAACTGGTAGCACCAGTTAGAGATGCTGTGGTTGGGTTTGTACAATTAACATTGTCAGGTATAACAGTAACTTCAGTCGCATCAGCCCATTCATCGTTAGGTGGATTTTGATATTCCCATATTCCCAATTTGTAAACTATATCTGGTTCACAATAGGCAAAAATATAATAGTCAACATAGGGCTCGGCTTCAAAAAACTCTTCGGCATTGCGATTAAAATTAATATACCTGACACATTCCAAATCGTCACAATAACCACTAAAAGCTTGAAATTGAATTCGGTCATCGTCATTTGTCGTAATTAGTTCAACCAATTGTTTGGTTGAGTTTGTGTTGGTGTAATGAAACCAACCGCCACGAGAGCCCAGATAATAATCAAAGCATTCGGGCAAAATGAAACTTTCAGCACCAACTGTTGATGCATTATTCGAACCTCCAGGTGTTAATTCTCGATAATCACAACTTTCATCATTGATGATTTTACCTTTTAATTTTACATCACCGATACCTGCTCCTCCGGTTAAACTCAATTCATGATTTTCGTCTTCGTAAATAAAACCAAAAATGAAATTTTTCTGGTCAATTCCGGGATTGTTAGTTAAAAAGGCTTCCAGACTATGTTCAACAGTTGTTGTAGGTGTGTTTGAGTCATAAATTTGGAATGTACGGTAACCTCCAATGTTTTGATCTCTTATAACAATCCTTAATATACCGTAGCTATCAGTTGAAGTTTGTACTCTTAGTGAAAACTCATATTCCATGCTTCTATTATCGTAAATGCTTAAATCAATAGGATCGTGTTTAAGCATTCTCATATCGTGGTCTAAATGGTCGTAATTCAGATTCTCATCAAAAATGGCCGCATTGTTATCAAAATTATAAACATCAGTATCTGTCCAGCTAAAAACACCCGATGCAAAACTCCAGTCCCACGTTCCATTTGCAGAACTAACATTTAAGGTTGACCAACCTTCAGGTATGGTGCTTGATTCGAAATCTTCGTGAAAGATTACTCCTTGTCCAAAGGAATGGAATAGGACAAAAAAGGAAAGTGTAATTGTTAGAAATAGAATTTTCATTGTCCGAATTATTATGGTTTTCGAACAAACTTAGTTTTAATTCTACTTTACATACTGGAACTTTTATAAGTGTAGGGGGCAAATGAGTAAGTGCTTATATTATTAATTAATTTGATTTAATGCTACTTTTGGTCTTGTTAATACAATGGTGTATATAAGTCTTGACTATGAAGAGTTCAAAATATGCAAGAGGATAGTTTCAAATAGGCACGAAGCAATAGATAAATTTTCTTCTGAGTTTTTTGGACATGAAGTATCCTTTTAAAAATTGACGTTACAGACTCGCTATGCTTTTGGCTAATAATAAACTGTAAGAAACGTAGCCGATTCCGGGTGATTTTATGTTCGCATTTGGATAAGAAAAACATGCAGGAATCCTTCGTTGGTGAAACACTTAGGCCGCTATGCAATTTATAAAATATTAGCAACCGTTGTTTTAAATTCATCTTTGGCTATAAGTTACTCGTGGCGGGCTATTGGAATGGAAGTGTTTTTATTCCTGTCGATTTCAGTCTTCACCGAGAAAACAAAGACAATAAGAAGAAATATGGTCTGACCAATAAGGAAAGAAAAAAACAAAAGAAGATACAGCGAGACAATAAACTTCCAGTGTTTAAACGTTTTCAAGAATTA
>JAQICD010000210.1 GCA_027858715.1 Prolixibacteraceae bacterium | reverse complement strand
AAAAACATCTAACCATTCTATAACAGCAAAGCTTACAAAATATACACCTTCGGGATTATGGAACTTGTAGTTACGGCTCATATAGTTTTTAGTTTCAGGAAAGTAAAAATACAATAATTTTAAGAAAAGCTTAGCCTACGGCTAAACCACACGATACAATCGTGCGGCAACGGAGGGTTTACCGGATGCTTACAACCGGCGCAAGGTAACTTGTTGTTCAAAATCCAATATAACAATTCAATAAATTCTTCCCGAAACAATTTAAGCCTATTGCCAGTAATATATTAAATATAATATATTAAATAGCAACCTTTCAAATAAAAAAACCCACAATTAATTTATGGGTTTCTATTTGTAATGATTAAATAATGAGTGATTTGCGATTTTATTCTAAATTGCAAATACCTGCGGGTGAGTCCCGCTTTTGTTTTTATTGCTGATTTTTTGTGTACCAATTATACAATTTCTCTACGCCTTCGTCTATTTCAATTTTATGGTGCCAGCCCAGAGCATGTATTTTTGACGGGTCGGTGAGTTTTTTCATGGTGCCGTCGGGCTTGGAGGTGTTGAATTGGAGTTCGCCTTTAAAACCGACTTTCTCCCTAATAAGTTTGGCTATCTGGCGGATGCTTACTTCGCGACCGGTACCGATGTTGATATGGGTGTTGCGGATCTCGGTTGTCGGTTGTTGGTTGTCAGTTGTAGGTTGGGGGGTTACGTCGGAGAAGTTGACGTTCTCCATTACGTAAACGCAGGCTTCGGCCATTTCTTCGCTCCAGAGAAATTCTCGCATGGGTGCACCGGAGCCCCAGATTTCTACTGAGATTGAGCGACTGTGAGAATTGGAGCGCTGAGACTGGGAGATGCCATACTTCGAGAGTTTCTCTAAAATTGATTCTTTACTTGCATTTCCGTCAATACTCTCAATAGGACGCTTGTTAAGGTCGGCTTTAATGGCTACCCAATTATTTTCTTCGAGGCATTTGCCCAGGTGGATTTTACGGATGAGGGCGGGCAGTACGTGCGAGGTTTCGAGGTTGAAATTGTCGTTGGGACCGTACAGGTTGGTGGGCATCACACTTAAAAAGTTGGTGCCGTACTGCAGGTTGTAGCTTTCACACATTTTGATGCCGGCAATCTTAGCAATGGCGTAAGGCTCGTTGGTGTACTCCAGCGGCGACGTGAGCAGACTGTCCTCTGGCATGGGCTGAGGCGCTTCGCGGGGATAAATGCAGGTACTGCCCAAAAACAGGAGTTTCTTTACGCCATGCAGGTAGGCATGATGTATTACGTTGTTCTGAATCATCAGGTTTTCGTAGATGAACTGTCCGCGGTAGGTGTTGTTGGCCACAATGCCGCCTACCTTGGCTGCCGCCAGAATGACATATTCGGGCTTTTCTTCCTCGAAAAAAGCATTTACAGCTGACGCATCCATCAGGTTTAGTTCGTCGATTTTGAGGCCGATTAAGTTGGTGTATCCTTTACGTTGCAGGGTAAGCCACAGGGCTGAGCCTACCAGGCCGCGATGGCCGGCGACGTATATTTTTGAGTGTTTTTCCATATGTTTTGTGATTAAGTGATTGATTGACTGATTGATTGTGGGATTGTGAGACTGTGGGCACTGAGACTGTGAGACTATGGGTACTGAGAATCTCACCCTTTCACCTTTCTCACCTTCTCATAGTCTCAACATCTCAGAGACCTGTTTCTTTTCGGCGGATTTTGATGCGCATAGTGCCGGGTGGTTGTGTCTCGGCGAGGAGGATCAGATAGCCGCCTCCGCCGGCACCGGCGAGTTTCCAGGCTAAGGCCTGGTTGCTGTAGCTGTCGATGACCTTTTCAATTTCCGGGTTGATCATGGCCGGGAAGAGGGTGGTCTGGGCTTTGAATGAAGCGCTAAAAGCAGTGGCAAAGCCTTGCAGGTCGCGTTGCTGAATGGCTTCCCAGGCGTGGTCGGCAGCCTGAGTCAGCTTCCTGACGTTCTCAGTAGTGATGGAGGTGGTTTTCAGCAGGTCGAGGCCATCGGGACGGGGCCATAGCAGGGTCATAAACAGATGATCCTCGAGCCAGCTGAGAATGGCTTCATCGTTGATGCTTTCGATTTTCAGCGGCCAGTACTCCTTGTCATAATAATGCCGGCTCAGTTCGGGGACACAAATACCTATGGCATCCTGGGCACCGGAGACGAATTCCGATCCGGGAATGTTTTCATAATGAAACAGCATTTCGGCCAGCTTGACCGGTTTGATCAGGGGCAACTGGTGCGGCCAGATCTTTTTAGCTGCATTTCGTGTGGAAGTACTCATGCCGCAGCGCTCGTTGTATTCGATGACAGGTTCGAGCGAGAGGGTAAGGGCCCAACCGGGATGGAACTTGTTCACGTAGGGCTGGTCGATCCAGGTGCCGGCTAGGTCGATGCGGTAGGGGAGCTGACAACTATTGCTACCCCGGATGGCGGTTGTTGAACGGGCTGGCAGTCCGGCTTCGGGAATGCGTTCGAGCACTTTAAGTTCAATCCCCAGTTCTTCACATAAAGCTTTTTTTGTTGGTGAGTAACCGTCCTCGTTCACTACAAAAACATCGGGATGCAGCTTTTTCAGGTCTTCTTCAAAATCCATGACGCCGCTGCCGGAATTCACAAAAGCATCGGTCACATATCGGATTGATTTGACCATGTAGAGGCGTTCCTGTTCGCTGTTGATGGTCTCGCGGCCTTTCAGCTCGGCAATAGTGGTATCCGAGCCCAGACCAACATATAAATCGCCATACTGAGACGCTTCCTTAAAAAAGGCAACATGACCGCTGTGCAGCAAATCATAGCAGCCGGAAACGAAAACACGTTTATTTGTATTGTCGGGTTTATTCATTGTTAATTAGGATGTGGACTGTGAAAACTGAGACTGTGGGCACTGAGACTGTGGGCACTGAGACTGTGAGCACTGAGACTGTGAGCACTGAGACTGTGAGCACTGAGACTGTGAGCACTGAGACTGTGAGATAATGAGATTAAATTGACCATTTTTCAGGATGTTTTTGCATGTTGACCAACATTCCAATAATATTTTCATATTCCTGGTCGAGTTGAGAATGAACAGTATCGCTAATGTATTTACATGCCAGTGAAAAGTCTAGCCAATTTTGTGTTTCAGCAGCTTCTGCTTCACTTTCATTCAACTTATTGGAAAATGACTTTGGATATTTTCTCCTTCTGAATGCTTCTGATATATTGGCACTAACCGATCTGGACGACCTTCTTATTTGATCTGTTAAAGAATAAGTCTCTTCTTTTGGGAAATTTATGGAGAGTTCATAAATCTTCAATGCAGATTGAAATGCCTGTTGATAAACTTTCAATTCGCGATGTGTTTTTATTTTTTCCATTCTTAGTTATTTGATTGTGAGACTGTGGGCACTGAGACTGTGTGACTGTGAGTGACTGGGACTGTGGGAGAACTATGGAACTCTCCTTCCCATCTTCTCAAATTCTCATCTTCTTTACTCAAAGTAATTCATAATTTCATACCCTCCCTCTTTTAAGTAGCTCTCCTTTTTCATCAATTTGATGTCGCTTTCCATCATGTCGGCAACTAAACCGGCCAGATCGTATTTTGGATACCATCCCAATACGGTATTCGATTTTGTTGGATTGCCAATTAATAGATCTACTTCAGTGGGGCGGAAGTAGCGGGGATCGACACCGATTAAGCCCCCCTCAGTCCCCCCCGGAGGGGGGAGGTTTTGGACACGTTCTTTTATTTGTGAAAGGTACTTGTTACCTACTTTTTCGTTGAAAATATTTTCATCTATTGCGGTGAGAAAGCCTTGTTCTTCAATGCCTTCTCCGGAGAACGTAATCTCCAGACCTATTTCTGCTGCGGCCATAAGGATAAAATCACGAATGGTGGTGGTGATACCGGTGGCAATGACGTAATCATCTGGCTGGTCTTGTTGCAGGATGAGGTACATGGCTCGGATGTAGTCTTTCGCGTGACCCCAGTCGCGTTTGCTGGAAAGGTTACCTAAAAAGACTTTATCCTGCAGTCCTAATACAATTTTTGACAAGGCACGGGTGATTTTTCGGGTAACGAAGGTTTCACCACGTTGCGGACTTTCATGGTTAAATAAAATTCCGTTACTGGCATGCATGCCGTAAGCTTCACGGTAATTTACCGTAATCCAGTAGGCATACATTTTGGCCACGGCATAGGGAGAACGAGGGTAGAAGGGGGTCTTTTCACTTTGCGGTACCTCCTGCACCAATCCGTACAATTCAGAAGTAGAAGCCTGGTAAATGCGGGTCTTTTTCGTTAATCCCAGCAGGCGCACGGCCTCCAAAATTCGCAGTGTGCCAATCCCGTCTGCATTGGCCACGTATTCCGGAGTTTCGAAGCTCACGTGCACATGGCTCATGGCTGCAAGGTTATAGATCTCATCCGGTTGTACTTCCTGGATGATCTTGGTGAGGTTCATGCTATCTGTGAGGTCTCCATAATGTAAAATTAGTTTAGGATTGTCTACGTGGGGATCCTGATACAGATGATCAATACGGTCGGTGTTAAACAGTGATGAACGACGTTTAATGCCGTGTACGGTATATCCTTTTTTCAATAAATATTCTGCTAAATAACCACCATCTTGACCGGTTATGCCTGTTATGAGTGCTGTTTTTTGTTGCATTGTATTTTTGCTTTTATGTTATTTGTTGCTGTTTTGTTTGTCCACTAATCCGCTAGTAGTCGGACACAGTGCGCCAATTTATACGAATGGCTTCGGCTTTTGCTAATTCTTTGCTTTACTTCGTGAAGCCTTCACTTTTGTAGTGGGTTGGGTGCTTGGTTTTTATTTGTTGAGTTATGATGCACAGCAAACCAGGTTAGGAACCCCGACCCCGTTTAGGCGCATTGCGTGGGTTTGGAGCGCTAAAAGGAAAATCCTTTTCTAAAGGTTCGGATACATCATCGCTAGATAACACAATACTTAAATTGTCCGGTTTGTGTTTTGAGGTGATTTGGACAATCATAACATCACCTGTTTTATGAACAGTGTCATCGGAAATGACTACTGCAGGTCTTAATTTGCAA
>JAQICD010000208.1 GCA_027858715.1 Prolixibacteraceae bacterium | reverse complement strand
GCCCTGGCACTGTTGCTGGCCGGTCCATCATTATCGCTTCCTAATATGTTGGTTATTCGTGGAGTTATTGGTACGCAAAAAACAATTGTTTATGTGTCGCTGGTTGTAGTTATGGCTACTTTGTCGGGATTGATTTACGGAGCGATGTTTTAATGTCGGGTGAGATGGTGAATGTTGATACTCATTATTTTAAAAGATAAATGTAAAATTTCGAAAACGAACAATGATGAAAAAATCGCGAAGTCTTATTATTTATGTTGATGAGTGTTTCGCTTTTAGCTCAAACTGTTTACCTGGCATTAAAGCAGGAAAGAGTTTCGCATATCCCCCTTCTAATATTTTCATATTATTTTTAAATCATGGTTTTCGGTAAATATTTTCTGTTGTTTGTCTGAGCTACTTCGCAAAGTATTTCACTTCCTGACATTCTGATGGACAACTGGTTATTTTCCGGGCACAATTAATAAAATCAAACAGGCAGGGGATAAAATGACCTAATTTTTGTCCTGTAGTTGTACCAGAAGATGCTTTTTCGTATGTCCTTAATTTTTTGTCAACAAATCCCCATTCCATGCAACTATTAAAACGCTTCGGGGCATGGTTGAATAAGTAAAAAATTAAATATACATTTGCAATGAATTATTAATTGTTACAACATTTTGATAGTTTTTTACGAGCAATAAATCAAAACCAACATTACAACAATAAAATATTTAAAAATGAAAGCAATATTAGTTTTATTCGTATTATCAATGAGTATTTCCGGCTTGTTTGCCCAGGAACCAGTTCAATCGGCCGCACAAGATTCAATCGTTTTTGAAAATTTAGTTCACGATTATGGTACTATTACAAAAGGTGCCGATGGTAATACCGAATTTAAGTTTACTAACAAAGGTGATAAACCTTTAATATTGAGCAATGTTCGTAGCTCATGTGGCTGTACCGTGCCCTCCTGGACTAAAGAACCAGTCGAGCCGGGTAAAACAGGATTAATCAAAGTAAAATACGATACAAAAAGAGTTGGTTCTTTTAGTAAATCAATAACAGTATCATCAAATGCTGTAAATTCGAGGGTCGTACTAAGAATAAAAGGCAATGTTACTCAAAAGGAATAGGAACAATGTTCCTTTATGAACCAGAGGCATGTATCTGGTTTTTAAGTTCTACATCAAACTTAAAAGAAAACCCTTCACGCAATCACCAAGAACATCAGTATTATATCCGCCTTCCTGACAAACTAAAGTTGGCAGGTTTAAGGATTTAAACTGGCTGCCAATCGAGATATAATCTTCAGTACGCAGTTTAAATCCACCAATCGGATCGGCTATATGCGTATCAAAGCCAGCAGCAATTATTAAATAAGCCGGTTTAAACGCCCGTATTTTATCTAGAACTCTGTTAACGGCTTCTGCGTATTGCTCTAACTGAGTTTCTTTGGGTAAAGGTTCGTTATGGTTTGTTCCAACTGCCTGTCCCTTTCCCTTTTCGTTAGCATAACCCCAAAAGTAGGGGTACTCATTTGAAGGGTCGCAATGAATTGATGCCGTAAGTACTGATTTTATTTCATCAAAAAACTCCTGGGTTCCATTTCCATGGTGATAGTCGATATCTACAATAGCTACTTTACCATCAGGTAATAAATACTCAGCAGCAGTAGCTGCATTATTAAAAAAACAATAACCGCCAAAAACGCGGGGGCCTGCATGATGGCCCGAAGGCCTGCATAAAGCATATACAGTTTTTTCATGTCCGTCGCGAAGCAATTCAGCACCCGTTAAAGCGGTTTCTGCGGAAGCACGGGCTACTTCATAAGTCCTTTTTTTAATTGGAGTAACAGCATCTGTACACCATATCCCCCCCCACAGAGGAGAATCAATTTTTTTCATAAGATTTGCTCCTTCTCCAGGAAATAGATCCGGATAAAACTCTTCTTCATCGGTTTTTAAACTTAAGCCAGTTTTAAGAATATAATCATGGTAAGGATGAAGCCGCGAGATCAAACGTTCAGGAAATTGTTTTGCAGTTATGAATTCGAATCGTTCGTCAGAACGGAGAGCTTTCTTTATGGATTCAACGCGAAGCGGTGTGTCCTTAACTTCATAAGATTCGGGTCCAAGCTGATACTTCCAATATGGGTTATGCAAGCTATCGTTATATTTTTCAATTACTTTCATCGATTTGTTTTCCTTTGTTTAATATTTCAATAATACGTTGAGTTGGAACTGCCGGACACCAGCGTTTTTCGCGTCCATTCATCCCATTAGAGCAAAATATGGCATTAATAACCGCTTCTTCGGTTGCTTCAACTACAGCTTCGTAAACCAAATCTATATAACTATCCGAAATACATTTTAAACTCATGAACTTACTTTTAGAGGTATTAACCCGTGGCTTACGGTTACCTGTACTAAATGCAATGACAATATCACCACTCGTTGAAGCTGCATAGGAACCGGTACGTCCTAGTCCAAGGGCAGCTCGTTTTGCCACCCTGTTTAGCTGACTATTGATAAGAGGAATATCGGTAGCTACAACAACGATGACCGATCCTTCTGATACTTCACGTCGTCCTGCTTTATCAAATTCAACATCTAAATTTCTACCAACTACATCGCCGTCAATAGTGAGATTGCGCATTTTCCCAAAATTGGAGAGTACAAGCACTCCCACGGTATGTGTTTCGCCTTCAGACATATTTAAGATACGGGAGGAAGTACCAATGCCTCCGGCAAAATCAAAACTTGTCATACCCGTTCCAGCTCCTGTAGATCCTTGTTTCACAGGGCCGGACGATGCTGATTCAATGGCCTTGATGGCATCCTGTGCCGAACAGGTTCCTACCCTGACATCATTCAAAAAGGAATCGTCAGCTTCTCCAACCACAGGTAAAACGACATCAGTTTCGGTACCCAGTTTCGGATGCTTTTTTATCATGTGGTTGACCACACCAGCATGTACCCTGCCAACTGAATGAGAGTTTGTTAAAAGAATAGGTGTTTCAAGCCAACCTGTCTCTATAACCTGTGTTAAACCAGCCATTTCACCAACACCATTTAAAATAAAACCACCTGCTGCTATCCGGTTCGAATAGGCTTGTCCGGCAGGCATAATTGCTGTTACCCCTGTACGTATGTTGCTTTTTTCAGTTCCTCCTGGTATTTTTGCATCATCTTCAATTCGTGAAAAATGGCCAACACGCACGCCTTTAACATCCGTAATAGCGTTATATATTCCGGACTGCATCCTGCCAATTTGAATCCCCAATTCCCGCGCATTAGGACGTGGGATTTCAGATGTAAAATCGTCTCTTTTAGTCTGTTTCGCTGATTTTATTGCAAGACCATATCGACGTGCAGCTGAACGAATAATTAAGCGCAAGGTATCACGAAATCCGAGACCACGTGATTTGGCTGCAGTCATAAGAGAAGCATCGGGATGAAGACTTGGTAGTGGATTAAGTTCAATAAAATAAGGTTTCCCATTAGAATGTAATCGAATATCTACCCTGCCAACATCGGGACAAGACATTATATCGAAAACTTCCCGAGCCATTTTTGTTACAGCTTTTTCTTCTTCGGTATTTATATTTGCAGGGCAGACAACATTTACTGATTTAGCAGCTTCGCCACCTTGTTTCATGTCATAATCATAAATGTTGTATTTACCGCCAATTTTATCAAGATCAAAAGTATGTTCTACAATGTCGAGTATCTTTCCCGGAAAACTTTCCAGAAACGGAACGCTGAGTTCGCGGCCATCTATATATTCTTCAACAACAAGACCTGCCGGATAATGGTTTAAAAGATTGTCAATTCTGGACAGGGCTTGTTCTCTTGTTTCAACAACTGAATCTTGTGTGATTCCTTTGCTCGATCCTTCCGAATTGGGTTTAATCATCAATGGATATTGTAAATCCTCGGGTAAAATGTACTCTTTTGCAGTTATTAAAACTCCTCTTGGAACACTTATCCCATATGAATACAATACCGTTTTGGCAAGATGTTTATCGAGATTAAGATGAAGCAAAGAAGCATTTCCACCTGTAAACGGGATACCCATTTGCTCGTACAAACCAGGATAAAAGGCTTCCCGGGAACTGCCAATTGTGCCTTCTGCCAGGTTGAAAACCAGGTCAGGCTCGCTTTCAACAAGGCGCTCAATTATATCACTTGGTTTACCCGAAACCTCAACTACAGTAACCGTATGCTGCAGGCTGTTAATTGCTTCATATATCCTGGTAATATCAGCTTCAGTTAAAAGTTCAGATGTAGCTTCGGTGTCATCGGTACGGAGGTTGTATGCAATTGTTATCCTCATAATATTTTGATTTACTATTAATAGGAGATTGATTAATTATGTTAAGATACGCATTTACTCCTTCATTTGATATAACTAAAATACAATATTTTTATAAATATTGTATTACAATAAAACTGAATGGCTTGAACGCGACGTTGGTATTAATCTCTTTTGCCCTTAAAAATGGTTGTATGGACAGGTGGCGACGTAATGGCTATTACTGATTGATTGCTGCTCCTTGGGGTACCACAGCTGGTAGTTACTAATTTTCAAAGATTATGGTAAATCAAGAAGAATGGCTCAAATTTGGGCAAAAATTTCACGGGCATTATATTCGACTAAACTAAATATCTAATTACAAAAACTCACTTATTTTACCGCTGTACGTAATATTTAAACTATGCATCGCGCGGGTACAGGCCACATAAAGCATTTGTCTGTCGGGTTCGCTTGAGTAATTTTTCTGGTTTACAAACGGTACAATTACACTGTCAAATTCAAGACCTTTTGCAAGGTGGGCTGTAGCAATTACAATTCCGCTCCCAAATACAACGCTGGTTGCGTTTAGCAAGTTAATATCGAATTCATTTTTTAACTCGTTGAAAAGCTTGTTTGCCTGTGGCTGTGTTTTACAAACAATTCCCAAAGAATTAAAATCGCTATTCAAAAACTTTTTGATTAAAACATTAACGTGACCAATTTCTTCAGTCTCCGATTTAAACGAATGAATTTTTGGTTCTTCGCCATGACGCTCAATGGCTTCAATTTCGATGTTCTCTCTGAGTTTTTTCGAAAATTGGGTTATTTCGTAAGTCGAACGATAGCTTTTTTGCATGGTCATGCAGGTTGCATCGGTGAAAATGGTTTGAATGGTATCCATTGCTGAAGCGCTAAAAGGATTAACCGACTGGTTGATGTCGCCCAGAACGGTTTTCTTACATGGGAATAAGCGGCTTAAAACCTTGTACTGAACGGCAGAATAATCCTGCATTTCGTCAACAACCAAATGTTTCACGTCGCTGTATGTTTTTAGCCCTTCAAGTTTCATTTTGAGATATAAAAGCGGGTAAACATCACTGTACTCGAATGTTGCACCTTTACGAACCTTTAGTAAATCGGGGCGTTCGAGCCAGTTGTAAAATTCTTTGTACAACATTCGCAGGTTTGTTGAAGGAAACATTTTGCGTATAGTTGTGTGCAGGGTAGTTCGTTCTTTGCCCATTACCTCGTATCGGTAATGAATAAACATGTTGTTCACAATGTCGCGCACCACTTCGTTAAAACGGTTCAGTATTGGCCGGCGGTTATGTTTTACGAACAATTCTTTAATAAACCATGCCGGTACTGGTTTTCTGTTAATCATTAAGTCAACAGGTTTAAAACCATCGTTTTCGAGATATAAAATGTATTCGTCGATTTTTTTTAGTAGCTCGGGCGACGATTTGAACCTGATGCGCTCAATCAGATTTTCATCGGTTTTGGCCAGCAGCTCCGCAACCTGATCGAAAAACGACTGGAATTTGATTTGGTGTTCGAACAGCTCGCTGGCAATTTCTTCCATGCTTGTTTCGGCAACTGTTTCCTCACCAAGCTCGGGCAGTACGTTCGAAATGTAGCTGGCAAAAACCTTGTTGGGCGAGATAATAAGAATATCGTCTGACGAAATGTTTTCTTTAAACTTATATAGTAGAAATGCAATCCGGTGAAGCGCGATAGAGGTTTTGCCTGAACCAGCCACACCCTGGATAATCAAATGTCTGGCCTCGTCGTTACGGATTATGGCATTTTGTTCGCGTTGAATGGTAGCAACAATATTTTTCATTTTGCTCGACGACGCCTGGTTCAGTTCTTTTTGGAGAACATCATCCTGTATGGTCAGTTCGCTGTCGAACATGTACTCCATTTCTCCTTTGCGAATACGGAATTGTCGTTTTAGTTCAACCGAACCTTCTATTTTCGAATTCGTTGTTTCGTAAAACGCAGCACCGGTTTCGAAATCGTAAAACATGCTCGAAATGGGTGCCCGCCAGTCGTAAACGAGATTTTTATTTGCACTGTCGTCGTGAAAATTATGGACGCCAACGTAAATTTCCTGCGACTTTTCTTTGCCTTTTTCAACAAAGTCGATTCTGCCAAAATAGGGTACATCCCGCAACCTGATCAATCTCCGTTTTTTGTCAACCGAATGGTCGCCCATTACAGCAGTATTGGTTATGGCTTCGCGCATGGCATTTTTTTCCAGGTGATCCATATCTGTTTTATATTCCTGTAAATGGGTGTTCAGATAACGTATCTCGTCCGATTGTGTTTGTATCCGGTCGTTAATTCCGTTGATGGCTTTTTCAACCTGGAATAGAAGGTGTTTTAAGTATTTTTTTTCGTATGTTAAATCAAGTTGTTTTTGTTTTTCAATTGTATTCGTCATAAAGGATTATATAGCTTTTTCACAATAATGATGCAAAAATAGGAAAAAGTTTCTGTTAACCGAATCAATGGAATCATACGATAAATTGAACAATTATCTAAACGATGATTTGTTTTAATGACGTATATTTACGTCATTAAAACAAAAAGAAATGTCACAGGCAAAAACAACATTATTCGACTCCGACTTACAACAGGTGTCATGCTGTACAAGGTCTTGGGGCATCCGGCACGTTTGCAGATATTACGTTGCCTAACCGAAACTAAAGTGTGTATTACCGGCGACATTTCGGAAGAATTGCCCCTAGTTCGCACTACTGTAAATAAACATTTAACCGAACTGAAAAAAGCCGGACTTATTCAAGGGCATGTTAGCGAAAAGAACACCAATTACTGTCTGAATCCTGAAAAAATAAACGAACTTAAACGCCTAAGTGAATCATTTTTAAACGAAATAAATATTGAAAGTTATACATGTGAATAATAACATCTCATGTCTCAAGACTTATTGTCTTTTATCTAAAATCTAAAAAATATGAAAATTCTTATTTTATGTACAGGAAATAGTTGTCGTAGCCAAATGGCACACGGTTTTATGCAATCATTTAACAAAGATATCTTTGTACGTTCAGCCGGAACTGAAGCTTCGGGGAAACTTAACCCAACTGCTGTAAAAGCTATGAAAGAAGTCGGTATTGACATTAGAGATCATACTTCCGACCCTGTAGAAAAATACCTCGGTGACGAGTGGTACTATGTAATTACTGTATGTGGTGGTGCCAACGAAGCTTGTCCGGCTTTCATTGGCAACGTAAAACATCGTTTGCATATGGGGTTTGATGATCCGTCGCATGTCATCGGCACCGATGAATTTATATGGAGTGAGTTTATCCGTGTGCGTGATGAAATTAAGGCAGACTTTAGTAAATTTTACGATGAACAAATAAAACCTAAAATATAATGAAACGGACAGAGCAGGCCGAAAAGTATTTTTCTAACCATTTTAACTGTTCCCAATCGGTATTTGCAGCATTTGCTCCAGACCTGGGGCTATCGGTTGATGACAGCCTGAAAGTTGCCTGTGCATTTGGTGGCGGAATGGCTCGTCAACAGCATACCTGTGGCGCTGTAACAGGGGCATTGATGGCAATAGGTTTAAAATACGGTAAAGGTATAAATGACAACGATGATAAAAAGTCGCAAACCTATGCTAAAACAGTAACTTTTTTCGAGAAATTCATTGAAGAGCATGGATCGATAAATTGTCGTGAATTGCTTGACGGACTCGACATGAACAATCCTGCCGATTTGGAACGTATTCAGTCGGAAGAATTGTTCAATAAACGCTGCCCACACTATGTGGCTACAGCAACTCAAATTGTGGAACAAATGATTGATGAATAATAAAATGACAGGACTTGATTTTACCGAAGCGATGGTAAATAAAGCCAATGAGAATTTGAAGAAAACAGGCATCGAAAACATTGAGTTTGTACAGGGTGATATTGAAAATATGCCACTGGCTGATGATTTGTTAGATGTGGTAATTATTGTTGATTTAAAGTAAAATAGTGATGGAAAAGAGTAAACGTCAAATTAGTTTTTTTGATAAATACCTAACCGTTTGGGTAGCCTTAAGTATTATTGTGGGCATAGGTCTGGGGTATTTTGCCGGCGATGGTATCGTGGTAATCAGTAGTTTAGAAATTGCCAATGTAAATATCCCGGTTGCCATTCTTATCTGGTTAATGATTTACCCCATGATGTTGCAGGTTGACTTTACCAGCATCAAAAAAGTGGGTAAAAAACCGCGTGGCGTGGTTTGGACAGTTGTTATAAACTGGCTTGTCAAACCATTCTCTATGGCATTTTTTGCCTGGATATTCTTTACGAAAATATATGCTGCATGGATTGATCCTGCCCTGGCGGGTGAGTACATTGCCGGAGCTATTTTGCTGGGTGCAGCACCTTGTACGGCAATGGTATTCGTTTGGTCTTATCTTTCCGATGGTGACCCCAATTATACACTTGTACAAGTTTCGGTTAACGACTTAATTATTTTGGTAGCTTTTGTGCCAATTGTAGGTTTACTATTGGGCATTACCGATGTAATTATTCCTTACGATACTTTAATTGCCAGTATTTTCATTTTTGTGGTTGTGCCACTGGTAGCCGGTGTTATCACTCAGCGAATCCTCTTAAAATCGAAAGGGGAGGAGTGGTTTAAGGAAATATTTCTACCAAGGTTGAAACCCGTGAGCATTATTGCCTTGCTGGTAACGCTGGTGTTTTTATTTGCGTTCCAAGGTCAAAATATTACCAACAATCCGCTCATTATTCTTCTGGCAGCCGTTCCGCTGGTTATTCAAACCTACTTTATATTTTTTGTTGCCTGGTTTGGTGGAAAAAAATTGAAGCTGAAGTACCAGGTATGTGCTCCGTCGGCCATGATTGGCGCCAGTAACTTTTTCGAGCTTGCTGTGGCTGTAGCTATTGCACTTTTCGGATTGCAATCGCCGGCAGCACTGGTCACCGTGGTGGGCGTATTGGTTGAGGTTCCGGTAATGCTTTCGCTTGTGGCATTTGCCAATAGGAACAAGTATTAAAACGAATGTCCAATCAATAATCCCGGGGCTTTTTCTTTCTGAGGTTTAATACCTGTCCGTTGCGAGCCTCCTGATCTTTGTCCATTCTGTTCAACCGGTACAGGCGGTTCATTTTCATGCCATATTTTTGCGCAATGTCACGCATAGATTCTCCGGCCTGTACTTTGTGTTGTTCGTTTCCTTTTGGTGCGTTGTAGCGTTTGCGTTTTAGGTATATGAGTTCGTCTTTTTCAGGTTGAACAGCATCTTTGGGTAGGTCGTTATAATGAATTACTTCCCATTTTTTCATGTTCATTTCGCGGGCTATGCTTTCGTATGTGTCGCCAGGGATTGCACGTATAGCTTCGAGCTCGTTTATGGTGAAAATTTCTCGATCGCGAAATGGGTTAATCTTAATATTTTCGAATGTTTCGTCTATTTTTTCGAGGGCTTGTTCATAGCTGTTTTTTTCGGTTTTAATATTAGGAACATATTGAGCCAGTTCTCCGGGTTTAACTTTATCAAGTAGATGTAGTTTTTCATCTTCTATTATTTTTATCAGTCGTTGCGGATATTTTGGGTCGGTGGCATAGCCTGCCTTTTTTAAACCTTGCGCCCAGCCTTTGTAGTCGTCGTGACTTAGTTTAAACAGGAAGCTGTAACGACTGTTTTGTATTAAAAATTCGGTGTGGTCGATGTATGATTCTTCTACGGTTCTGTACTTTCTAAAACATTCGTTAAGCGCGTCGTCGTGATGATAAACGCGTGCTCCTTGCCAATCGTTGCGGCATTTTATACCAAAATGGTTGTTCGATCGCCTGGCAAGCTTACTGTTTCCGTTGCCCGATTCGAGGCAACCTTGCGCCATGGTTATACTTGCAGGTATCCCGCTTCGGTGCATCTCCTGTATGGCCAGTATTTTGTACATGTCGATGTATTCGCTGCGCGATATGCGCGTTTGCGAATTAGCAAATAAGGTAACGAGTAAAAGTGCAATTATAGAGATAAATAATATTTGTTTCATGGCAATCCCGAATGTTTACGGTAAAATTTAAAATGATTTACTGGTAATGTTCAAAAATAGAAATACTGTTGAATCTGGCAAAATAAAACATTAGGTGCTTTCTTATTGAACTTTTATAAACTACACGTATTCTACATAAACTTTTTTAAAGAATTTATGCTGAAGCATTTTTACAATTCGTTTAATAACCGTTTTTCGTATTTCTATTTCCACGGGTTGATCAGGATCGTGATGTGCCCAGTTTATGCGGGTGCCTACCAGAAGATGAATAATATCGTTATCGAGCAGTCGTTTTACAATTTCCTCTGCGGGAGAATCGTATAGTCGGGTCTGACTGGTATGGTTCTCGAGTATTTCTTCAACTTTACTAATGGTGAGTATGCCCTCGGTAACAAGGTCGAACCCTTTTAGTTGTGCAGTTGGAGGCATGGTTGGGTCGGAGCGATGTTGTACTGTCTCAATTTCAATGCCCATTTCGCGTGCAATGATTTCGGCTGTTGTGCCACCGCAAATCATTTTTTGCCCTTTAAAATCTATAATTCGGTTTATAAAACCTTTGTCTTTAACCCTATAAAACGGTGGTCCTGTTATGAGCATTGTTTCGCGAGGACGCCTAAAGTAAATTACACCGCAACTGGTGTCATCTTTTAGATTGTAATTATCGTTGGTTAGTGCCTTGTTTGCAATTTTCCGGGCTAGTTTTGTGGCAGATATCAGAGGTTGGTTTTCGATTTGTTTTGTAATGAAATTGAAAATTTTATCGTTACCCCATCCCATTATGAATTTAGGCGTGTCGAGCCCCGATTGTGTTACGCCATCGGTGAAGAAAATTATACGGTCTTCTTTCATGGCATAAAATTCCTGGCAGCGTAATATTTTATGGATGTTGTTCACTCCGCTTACTTCCAACTCGTATATTTTTATAGGTTTAAAGCGCTGTTTGCCGCGCATAATAACTACCGGAGGATTATCGTAGTTGATAATTTTCACAAGTCCATCTTTTTCAATTTCGATAACAGTGAAAGTTGCATAACTTGGTCGGTTATCAGTCGATGGTAACACGTCCATGATAATTTGTGCTGCAATTTCGGGCTTGGTGTGAAAGCTGGAGTATTTTAAAGCCATAGTGGCAGTTAAAGTAGCTAAAACACTTGCTTTTATGCCGTGTCCTATGCCATCGGACAATACCAGTATGATGCGTTCTTCTTCAGGATAACGTTTTGAGAAAAAAACATCGCCGCAAACTTCTTCGCCTTTTGGGCGTAACTGTTGTATTTCAATTTCGGTATGATAGGTCTGTTTGGTCATGTTTATTCATTTTCTTCCTCATTTACATCATATTTCTGCGATTCGATAATTGAGTTAAGCAGTTCTTCAGTTTGAGCTGCATTTTCGCCTAGCAAAAAAGCAATTTCCTGCACTGTTTTCATGTTTTTGCGATTTACCTGACGGGCACGTTCGATTATTTCGGCACGTTCGAGCATCGGAGCTGACAAGTCGCGGATAATTGCCCCGGCTATTTTGTTGGGTACAATAGTAATAACGTTAATCGACAGTAATTTATTTTGAAATTTGAAATCGCGTTCGATGCGGTTCTCCCCGGTTTTGATAATTGAACGGAATAATTCAAGTATGAATTTTGGAACAAGCATGTCGAGTTCGGCACCAGTAAGGCCGGGGATGGTTTCGAAAAGCTCTTCGTTCTCTTCACCAAAAATGCGTGCAAACCCTATATTGCTGTTTATTATTTTCAGCTTTTCGTCAACAATTACTATTCCTGCCCTAATTTTTTGAAGCATGGTTGAAGATATCATATTCTCTTCTTCAGATTTTCCGAGCTTCTTTTGGATCTTTTTTCGTTCCGAAATATCAATTATTGAACTTATGATGCCAGTAATTTCACGATTGTTTTTACGAATGGCTGATTTATTGATAATAACGTCGCGAATGCTTTTATCGGCATATTGTAGTCTGGTTTCATAAAATTGGTCGTTGCCGTTATTCAGGGTGTCGCTGTCTTTAAATAAAAGTGCATCAGCCTGTTCCTGTTTTACAAGCTCGATAACCTTTCGCCCTGATATTTCGTCTTTATTCATCCCAATAATATTGGTGAAAGCTTCGTTGCAGGATTTTATTATTCCATCGGCACTTTTACAATAAATCGGAATGGGAACGCCGTTGAATATCTTTTCGTAAAGCTCCGCTTTTTCCTGGTAGTTGTTTATTTCAGAATCGCTCATTGGCATAAGTTTAATAGGTTTTTATTCGAAACGAACTTATAAAAAATACGTCAATGTAAGTTAAATGTCAATTAAAAAAAGAATAATGCGTATTTAAAAAGATATATTATATAAGGGCTGAATTGAATCTTGTGATGTTTAGAAAAATGTGTATAAATATGCTTAATGCGGGGTGATCTTTTTTTCAGATCATTTAATTCAGGTTATCAGGCTTGTTGCGGTATGACAGTAGTTTTTTTTGGGTTTTTTTGAGGCAACTGTTTGCAGAAATGAAAAGAAGGTCTATATTTGCAACGCCTTTGAAAAAAGGAACGTTCAACACAAAGTTTGAGTATTAATAAAGATTGGTGCGGTAGTTCAGTTGGTTAGAATATCGGCCTGTCACGCCGAGGGTCGCGAGTTCGAGTCTCGTCCGCACCGCAAGAAAGAGATTTTCCAAAAGGATTATCTCTTTTTTTGTTTTAGAGAAGTTATAAAAATAAATTCATCCTTTCTAATGTTAATTTGTTCCCCATTTTACATCTTCCAAAACTTTTCCGGTAGCATCATCGGGCGGATAAATGCCAAGTAAATTGCACATTGTTGGTACAATGTCGATTACTTCGGCTGCGGTGGTATGGCGTCCCTTTTTTATAAACATCCCGTAAAAAACCAATGGGATTCTATTTTCAGTTGAATAATCTACGGTGTGGTACTTATAACTCGGATACCAACCTTCTTCAAGCAGTAGCAAAACATCGCCCGAACGCTGTACGCAGTAGCTATTCTCGATTTTTCTGAAGCGTGGATTGTTTAGATTCCCTGTTTCAATTAAATGTGCCGGCAGGGCAGCATTTACTCCGCTAAACTGATTCAGGAATGATGCTGCATCTTTTCTCATTTCGTTTAAAGGCTTTTGTTTTGAGTCGATTAAGCGATGGTTGAGGTGTAATTGTTCTTCGTTGTAACTTTCAATCCAGTCGCCAACACCGTATAAAATATTAAGATACGACCGGAGCAAAGCAAGAGCCGACTGCGGGTTAAAGTCGCCCGCTGCAAAATTGAACTCATCTTTTAAAACACGAACCGGATAGCCGGTTGTCGATGCTGAAGTAAACACCACCAGGTAGTTGTCTTTCCCCAGTTTGTCGTCGAGATAGCGTAAAATTGAAGCGATTTCGCGGTCGGTGCGCAGCATTGTTTCATGTACTTCAATCGACGAGGGGTTGAACCATTTGTTGGCATAGTCGAGCCCCGAAAAGGTAATGTTCAGTAAATCGGTATGCGCATCTATGCCCAGTTTTTCATTGTCGATCAGTTGGGTGCAAAAGTCCCGGATAAGGGTGTTGCCAAATGGTGTAGCTTTAATAATTTCGAGCGGAAACTCCTGGTCGCGGGCAATCTTTTTCAGTTGATATGGAAAGGTATTCCATTTGCCCCAGAAACCTTCTTCGAGCAGGTAGTCGTCGTTGAAGCCTTTGTTGTAATCGTTGGCCGGTAACATCAAATCCCATTCACGGTCAAAATATGTAGCGGCCATTTTTTTTGAGTTAAAATCCATAACCCATTCCGGAAACTGTTCGTAGTAATACGACGAAGTTATCATATTCCCGTTGGTTTTGTCGAACCAAAAAGCACCGTCGGCCGAATGGCCGGCCGATAAAACAGCCGGTGCTGCATTAAGAGCTACCGAAAAAACCTTCGATTTAAATCCCGATTGTTGTTTCAGCATATCACCAATAGTAAATACTTTTAGCTGCCGGGTTGAGGCGTTGCCTTCATCCGAATCGCTGCCAAGAGTGAGGTAGTAATTGTCGTTAACAGCCGATATTTCTTCACCATTTATAGGCTTTAGCCATTTTTCGCCTATAATACCATGAACGGCGGGGTAAGTGCCGGTATAAACTGTTGGAATCAGTGTTTCTGTTTTTATGTTATGTATGTCGGCCCGTGTGTTTTCGAAAACTGCTCCTTCTTGAAACAAACGTTTAAAACCGTCGTTCTGGAAAGTGTCCCAAAACCTTGTGATATAGTCAACCCGCATGTGTTCTACAGTTATACCCACCACAAGCTTTGGCGTTTGGGTTTCAGCATTCAGAACAAATACATTCGCTAAAAATAAAGCTATAACAATTGCTTTTCTAATATTCATAGATACAAAATTTTGTCAAAAGTATAAAAACGTATTAAATACCGGGGTTAGCAACCAGGTTAAACGCAAAAAAAACTCTTTACTCTAATTTGATACTTTATCCCATTTGCGACAGAAAAAGTAAATTGACACAACCCAACTTTTATGACAGGACACTGCAAACTTGATAGAATTTATTTTCCCCCTCGCACTTTTGACCTAATGGGCAATTTGTGTTTGGTGCAGTATTTCAAAACAACGCCCCACGCAAAAAACAACACATTTGCAAACAGCTTTTGCCATCTTTGAAATTCAATGCTTGCAAAAGAGTTGTTTTATTGCCAACTCACCAAAGAAAAATCAAGCGTACGACATCGTTTGACAGACTTGGATTTTACTTTTAACAAATATAGGAAAGCCGAAAACTTTAGAGTAGGCGTTAATTATAAATGTTAAAACTATGGCTAATTTTTATTGCGAGTATTGCGGACAAAAATTTTCAAGTGTATCAATCTTAACTGCTTCTAGTTGTTCTCGTCATCCCCTTGGCTCCAACAAAGGGAAGCATAAACTTTATGAAGGTGGAGAAAAGGCAAAATATACTTGTAAATATTGTGGACAATCGTTTAGTTCATTAAGTATAATGACTGCATCAGGTTGTTCAAGACACCCAAATGGTTCGAATAAAGGGAAACATTCACCAGCATTATAGTAAATATGGATTGTTTTACTGCCATAGATTTTGAAACCGCCCAAGGTTATCATTGGAGCATTTGTCAAGTTGGACTTGTTCGGGTAGAATATGGAAAAATAACCAATGAAATAAACATATTGGTGCAACCACCCGACAATTACTATTGGGATAGGTTTATTGATTTTCCGGTTCTAAAGAAAACACTTGAATACTACGGAATGCAAACACCAGATTATGAAAAACATTGCACCTATAGAATTTTTAAAGATAATCTTGCATCACTATGCCGTTATTATAAAATCCAATTAAACCATCACGATGCTTTGAGTGATGCCAAAGCTTATGCGGAATTATTTTTAATCCATTTACAAAAGAGATAGATAATAAATCACATTATCGTAACTAAGCTTACTTGAGGTTTCGTGTAATTTTGTGAGGGTGCAGGCTGGTATGAAATATATCCACAATGATGATGTAATCATCGCATACCTCATAGATAATTTTGTAGCTCCATTTTGCCACCGATCGGTAGTTGCCGGGAATATCGGCTAAGTTTTCTTCTGCAGCGAATTTTTCAGGGAAGTCCTTCAGGCTGTGTGCAAGTTTAACTAATTCCTTTTTTACCATTCTTGCAGCCATCACCGAATCGTCGGCTATATAATCGTATATTGCATCAAGGTTCTCTTTTGCAAGCCTGTCCCAACGTATTGGAAGTTTCTTCATACCTACCAATTTTGTACCTCTTGCTCTACTTCTTCTTCGCTGATAAAATCACCTGACTTAACACGTTTCGAAGCTGCAAGAACTCTTTTGGACAAGGCATTTTTGCTTATAGGTGAACCATCTACCTTATAACCGACAATATCAGACCCTTTGTATTCCTTACTCATGGCATAAACCATTTTCAAAAACCGTTCATCTGCGTGGTCAATATAACTGTGTAGTTCTTTTTTTAATTCCGGTATTCCCATAACAAATCTGTTTCACACAAAAATAAGGAATTTAAACCAAACGGAATTCAGACAAAGCAATTTAATCGTTTCCAATTATTATTCATAAATCATCTTTGTGTGAAAAGAGTCCACTTCAAAAGCCCAAATACACCTTTCGTGAAAAAATTGGGGTTTTTATTCAATTCTTTTTGCCTCAAACAATGTCATTTATTAGTTTCAAGTTCTAAGTATAAAACTATCAAGCATTCTTCTCCCCCAAAGAATCAGAGCTGTTTGTGTGCATGATTTAAATGGCTCAACAGAAGGAGTCAGCGCAAGAGCTACACATGGCTGGGGTTTTATGAGTTACTAAAACACTTCACACTCCCGAAACCCAAAATAGTACATTATAATGTTTAAATTTATGCAGCAGATACAAAACATATTAACTGAGGAGCCGGATACGGGAATTGCGAAGCAATCATGAACACCATAAATATTAATACGGTGAATAATTCTGTAAGTCCGGATCTGTG
>JAQICD010000195.1 GCA_027858715.1 Prolixibacteraceae bacterium | reverse complement strand
TGGTTTGTTTCTGCTTGGAATACTGGCCCGTAAAGCCAAAAATATTGATGCTGTAGCAGGTGTTGTTATTGGTGTTTTTGTTATCTTGTGGATGAGTTTGTCGCCCATTTATTTTACCGGTGGGGTATGGCTGCAAATCCAAAGTGGCTTCCATACTAATTTTACCATAGTAGTGGGAACAACGGTAATCTTTTTGGTCGGATTTTTATTGTCGAAACTGGCACATAAAAAAAATAAATAATAGCAGCTACTTCTCAGACTCCCTCATCCTAACATAAAAAGCACTACCGTTCCCGGATCAATTGACATTTCTGGTGGAAAAGATATTTCAAGCATAAATATTAGCTAATCGAAATAAGAAGAATGAAATGTCTCTTACACCTCTTTGTGTAGCCCTGAATGCTTTTATTTTAGCATTAAAAGACTCTGCAGAGGCATTAGTACTTCGGTTATCGTAGAAGTTTAGTATTTCTAGATAATGAGAATAAAATGTAGCAGATATCGTATTAAATGACTTAAACTCTGAGTCTGTAACGTCATTGAACCATTTGGCCATTTTAATCCTTTTTTTACTATCGCATCAGCTCCTTAAAACAACAAAACCTCCCATGCAATGCATGAAAGGTTTTTGCTTTGTCGGGGTGAGAGGATTTGAACCTCCGACCCCACGCCCCCCAGACGCGTACTCTAAACCAAGCTGAGCTACACCCCGAACTATTTATTTTTAAGAATTACTTCTCTGTGCACATCCTTCCGTTTGCGCGCTTGCAAAAGTAACATTCGAAGCGCACATTTGCAAGCAATGAGAATCGATTTGTGCTTATATTTTTCTATCAATTGCTTAATGGTTTAATACCCAAACTTGGAAATATTTATTTAAAACGTAAAAGCGCCACCGAAAAACCCGGCAGCGCCTATCCAAAAGTTGAAAACTTTTGTTTATTGCAACAGTGAACGAACTTTTTCGGAGATGACTTTGCCGTCGGCCTTACCGGCCAGCTCTTTGGTGGCAACGCCCATCACTTTGCCCATATCTTTCATTCCGGATGCACCGGTTTTTTCTATTATAGCTTTAACTGCTGTTTCAATTTCAGCGTCCGACATCATCTCGGGCAAAAACTCATCAAATACTGCGACCTGATCGAGTTCAGCCTGTGCCAAATCATCGCGCCCTTGCTCCTGGTAAATTGTAGCAGAGTCTTTCCCCTGCTTCGCTAGCTTAGTTATGATTTTTAAGGCATCGACATCACTTAGCTCTCTCGATGCACCTTCAGCCGTTTTGGCTTCTAGCATCACTTTTTTAATACCACGCAAAGCTTCAAGCCTTACCTTATCCTTGGCTTTCATAGCCTCTTTTATACCATTGTTTACGTTGTCAAAAATTGCCATAGTTGTATGTTTTAATCTACATTATCGTGTAAATAACTGTTATTTTCGCTTAGAAATATTTCGTTGTTTTCGTCATTTTCCAACTTGAAACGCGACACTTCACGTTCCTTTTTCTGATTTGCTTTCATTTTTAACTGTCGCCTTTTAAAAGCAGGAATATTCTCCAAATTTTCGATTTCCTCTTCGTCTGTTCCTGCAAAATCAACATTAAATTCTACTTTCCGGGCAGGCTTCTCATCCATATCTCCCTGCGCTGCTTTACCTGTTCCTACGTACAAACTATCGAATCCATCTGCACGCTTGGGTGCATCAAAATGAAAGGTTTCCTGAATTGGATTTTCCTTTTTCAACGGGCGTTCGGCAGCCAGACCCGTTTGTTGTTTGTTATCGCTGAGGGTATGATAAGTTTTTTCCACCTTTCTGTTGGCCAACACTTCGGGTATCGACGATGTGCTAAAACCGGTAGCCACAATGGTTACACAAATCTCCTCCTCAAACGACTCGTCGATGCCGTTACCCCAGATAAGGTCGGCATCGTACCCGGCACGTGCCTGAATATAATCCGTTATCTGGCCTATTTCGTCCATGGTAATCTCTTCTTTCCCCGATGTAACGTTCAGTAAAATATTACGGGCACCTTCAATATTATTGTTGTTAAGTAATGGCGAATTGAGTGCTTCTTCAACCGCATCAAGTGCACGGTTTTCACCTTTACCAATGGCTGACCCCATAAGCGCCACGCCACTTTGCCGCATCACTGTTTCCACATCGGCAAAATCGACATTTATATAGCCATGCACTGTAATAATTTCGGCTATGCCTTTCGCTGCTGTTGCCAATACATCGTCGGCCCGGGCAAAAGCTTCGGATAATTTGAAGTCGCCGTACATTTCGCGTATGCGTTCGTTGTTAATTACCAACAACGAATCGACATGCTTTTCCATTTCCTGTATGCCTTCAATGGCCTGCTGTATGCGTCGTTTACCCTCGTTACGGAAAGGAATGGTTACAATACCTACTGTTAGTAAACCAAGCTCGTTACACGCTTCGGCTATTACAGGACCAGCACCTGTACCTGTGCCTCCACCCATTCCGGCAGTAATAAATACCATTTTAGTACGCTCACCAATGGCACTCTTAACATCTTCGATATTTTCCTGCGCTGCATGTCGGCCTATTTCGGGTTTGTTGCCTGCACCCCGACCTTCGGTTAATGCCGACCCCAAATGCACTTTGGTTTGCACTGTGCTGTTTGCCAGTGCTTGCGAATCGGTATTACATATCATAAAATCAACATCGGTGATTCCTTTTCGGCTCATGTGATTTACGGCATTGCCACCACCGCCTCCAACACCAATTACTTTTATTATTCCGCCTTCGTTAACCGGCAACTGAAAGTTTGTAAGAATATCGTTGTCCATGTTTGTTTTTTTTAATCGTTGTGTTGTTATTACCTAAATCAATGCTTTCGGGATTTTGAGAAGCATATCAATTATCCAAATCGACGCTTTTTTCTTCAAAAAACAAGTCGAGCTGACGCTTCAGCCAGCCATCATTTTTTGTTTCTTTTTTGCGCGACTTTTTTTGAACCGGTTTCTTTATATCTTCCTGTTTTTTCTGTGTTTGCATTTCAGCTTCAACCGTTTTATTTTCAGCATCTTCATCTTCTTCGTTAATAAAAATCTGATTATCGGTCATATCAAGCTCAACCTTCTGATTGGGCTCTTTCTCCTGTTCCTGCAAAATGGCCGAGGGGTTGGTTTTAAAGCCTGTAGCCACAATGGTTACACTAATTTTTGCCCCAAGCGTATCGTCGAAACCGTTACCCCAGATAATGTTGGCATCGTCGCCGGCTTTTTCCTGCAGGTACTCAATAACATTTCCGATTTCGCCAATGGTAATCTCGTCGGTACCCGAGGTTATATTAAGCAGTATTTCATCGGTACCATAAATATCGTTACTATCAAGCAGCGGCGATTCGAGGGCTTCTTCCACTGCTTTCATGGCCCTGCCTTCGCCTTCGGCAAATCCGGTGCCCATAATAAACACGCGGCTTCTGCTCATCACAGTACTTACGTCGGCAAAATCGATATTGATGCTACCATGAAGCGTGATGATTTCGGCAATGCCTTTCACTGCGGTTGCCAGAATTTCGTCGGCTTTCGAAAAAGCCTGCGAGGCAGGCAGGTTACCGTATATCTCGCGTATTTTATCGTTATTAATAACCAGCAAACTATCAACATGTTCTTTAATCTGATTTACACCTTCAATGGCCTGGTCGTAGCGTTTACGCCCTTCGGCCCTGGCCGGCACGGTAACAACAGCAATAGTGAGAATACCCAATTCTTTACATACCTCGGCAATAACAGGCGCTGCACCAGTGCCTGTTCCACCGCCCATGCAGGCAGTTATGAAAACCATATCGGTGGTATTCTCGAGCAGGTCGCGAATTTCGTCGATGCTTTCTTCGGCTGCTTCGCGCCCCAGCTCCGGCATGTTGCCGGCTCCCCGTCCTTCGGTAATTTTGCTGCCTAGCTGCACACACAATTCCACCGGACTGTTTTCGAGTGCCTGAGCATCGGTATTGCACAACATGAATCCCACATCGGTAATGCCTTTTCTGCACATATAATTTACAGCATTACCACCTCCGCCGCCCACACCAATTACTTTGATGTGGGCTGCAATTCCGGGTTTGTTATTAAAATTGAGTAACTTTTCTGACATAACTGTCGATTTTTAAAGTTCTGAATCCTGTTCATCGTTAAAAAACAACGTTAACCGCTGCATTATTGATTCTGACTGTTGTTTAAAAAGATTTCGACGTGGCCGTTTTACAATAACCTCGTCGTTATTAGCCGTTTCGTCGTTGATGGCTTTTTTTAGCAAGCCAAAAGCTGTCGCATACTGAGGCGTAATTACTGGCTTATCTTTCTCGTTTACAATTCCATTTACAGGTAGGCCAACACGCACATCCATACCGGTTTTAAATTTTACCAGATTTGCCAGGTATTCCAATTTTGCTCCTCCACCCGTAATTACAATGCCTGCTCCAAGGTGTTCGATAAAACCACTTTTTTCAATCTGAAAATAAATACTTTCAATAATTTCTTCCATCCGGGCCTGAATAATGTAAGCCAGACTCTTAAAAGAGATCTCTTTGGGTTCCCAACCGTTCTTCCCGGGTATGGTAACTACCATATTTTCTGAAATATTCTCACCCATTGCAGCGCCGTATTGTACTTTAAGCGATTCAGCCTGTCGCAACACAATTGAGCACCCCTCGCGAATATCGCGGGTTACCACGTTTCCGCCAAAAGGAATCATTCCTAAATGGCGCAACACACTATCGTAATAAATTGAAATAGATGTAGTTCCCGCGCCCAAATCGACAACTACCACACCAGCTTCTTTTTCGTCGGCCGAAACAACTGCATCGGCAGCAGCAATTGGATTTACGATACAACGCACCAGATTGAACCCGGCCTTTTCAAGACTGGCACGCAACAGCTGCTCGTAGTTTTCAGGGCCAATTACAAGTCGGTATTCAGCTACAAGTTCAACTCCTGGAACACCAATCGGATTGTGAATACCGGTTTCGCCATCAACCGAATACGACTGATTAATAACATGATACACCTTATCACCATTTCCCGGATTGAACTCCTTGGCTGTTCGAAAAAGCTCACGCACATCGGCGTTTGAAATAATTTTTCCTTCTCCAATATGTTTAGACAGACGTTTTTCTACCGTGCGTAAATTCTGTCCGGCTACATTCACATACAGTTTATTTATGTTGAAATCAAGATCTCGCGTAGCCTTTTCTACGGCATTTCTTACAGAAACGACAACTTCTTCGATATTAAAAACCCCCCCCCGGCGCACACCGGATGAAGCAACAATTGAATGACCGATAATATCAATCTTCTCGCGCTCATCCTTACTGCCCACCAGGCAAATTACGGTGTTTGTTCCAATGTCAACTGCTGCTACTATGTTTCGTTCACTCATAGGATAATATTTTTGGACAACCGGGTTATCTGAGGGTACAAACAACCTGATTTTTATATTTTAGATTTATACTTTTATATCTGTTCCATTTTCCGTTTTTGAAGCCTTTTTTATAAACCGCTTCCAGGTTACGTAATTTCAAGTCCATTTTATCAATAGTACCAAACTCGACTACATGAGTACCAATGCGTGGTATCAGAACTAGTTCGCCATTTTTCTGCACATCGATTTGCTGAAAAAGTGACGAAAGAAAATCATCGTTAGAAATTTTTTTCACAAAAATCAGCAACTCATTGCGAAGGAATTCGTCGGTTAAAGCACCAGTAACAACAGGCACATTCATAGTGTGCGACAACGAGGCCGGCATTTTTTTACCTTCTCTGCTCACATAATACCCTTCGGCACCATTAACTACGCGCAAAACGGGTACTTCCTGCTCAATATACACTTTAAGGCCACCTGCAAACCTAGCTGTATCGCTCCGTCCGTAACCTTTAAATACTTCGGCATTGTGTATCCATGCCAGTTTTTCAATTTCTTCCTCAACCAACTCGATATCAACAGTATCAATTAAAGCTCCATTTAAACCTTTATAACGGCTCATAATCACCCTGTCGATTGTTTCGGATGTGACAAACCGATATGGTTCGTTGAACAAATAATCGACACCGAAGCATTCAATTTTCCTTCTTTCGGTGGAAACAAAACCCAACGACACAAACACAAGTGCAACAAGTGCAACAATACCTGATATTTTATATATCATCGGGCGTTTCATCGATTGATGTATTTTAAATTCAACATATTTTCAACATCACCAACTATTGTATCTATACTCCCTGCACCCATTGTCAGCAACACATCAAAATCTTTCGAAGCCAGTGTTTCAACAATATTTTTCAGCAAGGCCAACGATTTATTTTTCAACTTCATTTTATTCAAAATTAAATTTGAATCGACTCCTTCCACCGGCTGTTCGCGTGCCGGATAGATATCGAGCAAAATAGCTTCGTCGAGCATATCGAGACTTTTGGCAAAACCATCGGCAAAATCACTGGTTCGGCTATACAAATGGGGTTGGAAAACACCCAATACCTTTTTACCCGGATAAAGTTCGCGTACCGATGTAATGGTAGCGCTGAGTTCACCCGGATGATGTGCATAATCGTCGATATAAGTCACCAAGCTGTTTTTTACCCGCATGTCGAAACGCCGTGCCACTCCTTTATAAGTAGCTACAGCCGCCCGCACTTCCATCGGGTCGGCACCGGCCAAAACAGCCGCAGCAATAGCTCCTGTCATATTTTCGAGGTTAACACGCCCCGGATAATTCATGCGAACATCGTGAATAACCATATAAGGAGTGAACATATCAAAAACATAACTACCCTGCTTCACCCTGAGGTTCTTAATATAAAAATCGGTTTCTTCATCGATGGAATAGAACAGGGCATTAATATCGTGCGACAAATGGTGCATTATATTGGCCTTTTTGTGAAACAATACCTTCCCATCGATACGGATATTTTCAACAAAACTGGCAAAAGCATCTACCATAGCATGGTAATTGCCATAAATATCGAGATGGTCGGGCTCGACCGATGTCACAACCGCCAGAGATGGCGACAATTGCAAAAACGAACGGTCGAATTCATCGGCTTCGGTTACAACAATACTATTTTTCGATTTTGGCAACACCAAATTTGAATTGAAATTCCGGGAGATACCTCCCAGAAATGCACCCACATCCATGCCGCTTTGATGCAACAAATGGGCAATCATTGTAGATACCGATGTTTTACCGTGAGTTCCGGCTACCGCCACACAATAGTGGCCGGTAGTCAGAAACCCCAGTAATTCACTCCTTTTTACAATATGGTAAGCCCTGTCGGCGAGCCACTTAAACTCTTTAAGCGATTCGGGGACAGCCGGAGTACGGACTACCAACGAATTGATTGATTGATATGTATTGGGTAATTGATTGATATCATCGGTATAATGAATTTCTATTCCTTCATTTTCGAGTGTACGGGTAAGCGGCGTAGGCGTTAAATCGTAACCGGCAACATTTTTACCCTGTGCTTTTGCAAAACGCGCCAGGGCACTCATGCCTATTCCTCCAATTCCGAGGAAATAAATATTTGGTATGTTGTTAAAATCTATCATTTACGTTTTGCCAGTTCGACAACCAACCCGGCAATATCTTCAGCCGCGTCGGGTTTTGCCAGTTTTTCAATATTGATTGCCAATTCATTTAACATTTTATCGTTATTAATAACGCCAAGAGCTTCGGAAACAAGCTTTTCGGGGGCTTCGTCATCTGCAACCATGATCGCAGCATTTTGCTGAGCCAATGCCAGTGCATTTTTCGTCTGATGATCTTCGGCCACATTGGGCGAGGGCACCAAAAACGAAGGTTTCCTCATAAGACACAGCTCCGATATAGTACCTGCGCCTGCTCTCGACACCACCAGATCGGCTACTGCATAAGCCAAATCCATACGCGACAAAAACTGGTACACATGCACATTGGGAAGCTCCCTGCCCTCAAGCTCTTCCAATATCGATTCGTAATAATATTTTCCTGTTTGCCAGATCACCTCTACATCACTGTTTTTCAGCTTTTCGAGACCTGCCAGCATGCTCTGGTTTATAGTTCGTGCACCCAGACTTCCGCCCACCACGAGCAATACTTTTTTCGACGGTTGAAGGTTATAGAAAGTGCGTGCCTCGTCGGTTTTCAACAAACCATTCAGCAATTCGCTGCGCACCGGGTTTCCGGTAAAAACAATTTTCGATGCCGGGAAATAACGCTCCATATCGTCGTAAGCCACACAAATTTTATCGGCTTTTTTAGCCAGCAGTCTGTTGGTAATACCGGCGTACGAATTTTGCTCCTGAATAAGCGTGGGTATTTTCATTTTAGCAGCAGCACGCAACACGGGGCCACTTGCATAACCACCTACACCAACGACCACATCGGGGCCAAATTCGCGAACTATGGCACGTGCCTGCTTCATACTTTGACGTAGCTTCATAATAAACAAAAGCATTTTAACGCCTGGCTTACGTGGAAAACCAACAACAGGCAAACCAATGATACGATATCCGGCAGCAGGTACGCGTTCCATTTCCATTCGGCCTAAGGCACCTACGAACAGTATTTCACTATCGGGGTGCTGTTGTTTTACAGCACCAGCAATTGACAGAGCCGGAAAAATATGCCCCCCGGTACCACCTCCACTGATTATTATTTTCAATTTTCGCGTCATCACTAATCTATATTTAATCGATAGCTCCCACCTCAGCAAATGCCTGATCTTCGTCGGGCAACATACTTTCCGAATTAACCAATGGCTTATCGTTCGTTTTCTCCAATTTATTCTGATGGCTCACCCTTAGTATTGCACCAAAAGCTGCGGCTGTAAACAATGTTGATGTTCCGCCCATACTTATCCACGGCAATGTTTGACCGGTTACCGGAAGCAAACCCACAGCAACCCCCATGTTAGTCATTGCCTGCAAAAGCAGCATCGACGAGAGACCGGCAACCATAAACGCCGGAAAGGTTCGTTTACTTTGATTAATAATTACCGCCGTTCGGAAAGCCAGTATTACATAAGCCATTATTACCAGGAAACTAATCCATCCATATTCTTCAACTAAAATGGCAAAAATGAAATCATTATATGCAGCTGCTATATGGTTTCGCACCTCGCTACCGCCCGGACCTGTTCCTAAACGACCGCCGTTGTAGATAGCCATTTCTGCAAAATCGGACTGTGTCATCCCAATCTCAGAGTTCGGATCGCCATTTATATAACGGTCGATACGACCTTTAATGGTATCGAAACGCCCCAAATCGACATGCGATGCCAACATATAAAACAAAACCACCATTACAATCCCTGCACCCAGCGTGGCAAACAAATATTTCAAAGGAACACGGCCAACAAACATCACAATCATAACAGTAACAAACAAAATAGCTGCTGTTGAGAAGTTGGCCATTGAAATGGCCATACAAGTAATACCACTTATGCCAAGAACCCAGTAAAAGGTTCGTCGCGAAGGTTTGCTTTTATGGCTTTGATTGTTAGCTAACAAACGCGAAACAAACAGCACCAGCGATATTTTCGCAAGTTCGGCAGGCTGAAATGAGATAGGCCCCAGGTTAAATGTTCGTCCGGTTGCTTCGCCGCCAATGTTCAGCACCAAAGCAATACCAATAAAAACAAGCGACACAATTAACAACAACGGCGAAAATACCGACATAAACTTAACCGGTATAACATTCACTATCAACACAATTATACCAAAACCAAAAAGTATCATAATAAATTGTTTCACCAGATACGAAAAGGTATTGCCATCCATTTGCCTGTAAGCCAATGAGCCCGTTGAACTATAAACAATAAGCAACGAAAACATCGACAATATCACCAGAACAAACCAGATCACACGGTCGCCTTTTAATATTTTAAAGAGTTTGCTCATATCTTACAAATTCCTCACCTCGTCTTTAAACATTTTACCTCGTTCTTCATAATTACTAAACAAGTCGAAACTGGCACAAGCAGGCGAAAGCAACACACTATCGCCATTTTCGGCCAAAAAATAAGCTGATTTTACAGCATGTTCCATGCTTTGTGTTTCTACAATTTCAGGGACAACACCTGTAAACGCAGCAACAATTTTTGCATTGTCTTTTCCCAGGCAAACAATAGCCCGTACCTTTTCATGTGCCAGCTCTGCTAATTCTGAGTAATCATTTCCCTTATCAACGCCACCAACAATCCATACCGATGGACGGGTCATCGATTCCAGCGCATACCAGGTTGAATTGATATTTGTTGCTTTTGAATCGTTGATAAATTCGATACCGTGAACCGAAATGAATTTTTCGAGACGATGTTCAACGCCAACAAAGCCTGTCAGGCATTCGCGTATATATTCATTTCTGATATCAGCTACCTTCCCAACGATAGCAGCAGCCATCGAATTGTAAAGGTTATGCCTGCCCTGAAGAGCCAAATCGTAAATCGTCATTTCAAATTCGTTTTTATTATAAATCACTTTCATTTTATCATTTTCGACATAAGCTCCATTCTTTGTCAAGATTCCCGAATAAGAAAACGGAGCAAGCATCTGCGTGGTATGTCGCTTTTTAAGCTCACGCGCTATCACCTTGTCGTCGGCAAAAAAGATGAATACATCATCGGTGGTCTGGTTTTGTACAATCCGGAATTTCGAATTGATGTATTCCTGCATATCGTTGTTATACCGGTCGAGATGGTCAGGCGTAATATTCATCAAAACAGCCACATCGGCCTTAAAATTATACATCCCATCGAGCTGAAAGCTGCTCAGCTCGAGCACGTAGTGACTAAAATTGCATGTAGCGACCTGCCTGGCAAAACTTTGTCCGATATTTCCGCCCAATCCTACATTGAAACCGGCACGTTTCAACATATCGTAAATCAACGATGTAGTTGTTGTTTTCCCGTTGCTTCCGGTAATGCATATAAGCTTAGCCTCGGTATAGCGACCGGCAAATTCTATTTCAGAAATTACCGGTATATTCTTGTCTTTGAGCGCTGTTATTAAAGGTACATTATCAGGAATACCGGGGCTTTTCACAACCTGCGAAGCATTAAGCAAAAGTTCGTACGTATGCTCACCCTCTTCATAAGGGATTTTAAGGGTCTCAAGCTCGTGCCGGTAGTTCTCCTTGATGGTTCCACTATCCGAAACAAACACATCGAAACCTTTGGATTGCCCAAGTATTGCTGTACCTACACCGCTTTCGCCTGCACCTAATATGACCAGTCGTTCGCTCATTCTATCTATCGTACTTTTAGGGTTACTATACTGATTACAGCCAACAAAATAGCTACAATCCAAAACCGGGTCACGATTTTCGATTCGTGATATCCTTTTTTCTGATAATGATGGTGCAGTGGAGACATCAGAAATATGCGCCGTCCTTCACCATATTTTCGTTTGGTATGCTTGAAATAACTCACCTGCAGTACAACCGATAAATTTTCGGCCACCAGAACACCGCAGAATATGGGCAACATTATTTCTTTACGAATAATTATGGCAAATACAGCCAAAATACCGCCCAAAGCGAGGCTGCCGGTATCGCCCATAAAAACCTGTGCCGGATAAGCATTGTACCACAGAAAGCCAACGGTAGCACCAATAAAAGCTGCAACGAACACCGACAATTCACCAATATTTGGAATGTACATGATGTTGAGATAATCGGCCAACAAAACGTGACCACTCACATAAGCCAGAATACCAAGCGTAAGTCCGCTTATTGATGTTGTACCGGCTGCCAGCCCGTCGAGCCCGTCGGTCAAGTTGGTCGCATTCGACACCGCTGTTATGATGAAGATTATTACCATAATATAAAATATCCACACTGCCACATCTTCCCAGCTATCGGGTAGAAATTTAACAAAGAAGCGATAATCCAGCTCCTGATTCTTCACAAACGGAATTGTAGTGCGTGTCGATTTTACATCTTCGGTTGTATAATGAACGACCTGTTGGCCAGTCTGATTATCGACCACCACCTCGATAATGTATTTCCCATTATCGTCTTTAACTTTTTCACGTACAATTACATCGTCGTTGAAGAGAAGCGTTGCGCCAACAATAAGAGCCAGTGAAACCTGCCCCAGTATTTTAAATTTACCGGCCAGTCCTTCCTTATCTTTCTTAAAAACTTTGATATAATCATCGATAAAACCGATAATCCCCAACCATACGGTCGTAATAATCATCAGCCAGATATAAATATTGTCGAGACGGGCAAACAACAAGGTTGGCACCAGTATTGAAGCCAAAATGATAAGACCGCCCATGGTGGGTGTACCTTTTTTTGCCATTTGACCTTCGAGCCCTAAGTCGCGCACCTCTTCGCCGATTTGTTTACGCTGCAAAATGCGAATAATTTTTTTACCAAAAACCACCGTGATTAACAAAGAAACAAGTACTGCAGCCGCTGCTCTAAAAGAGATATACTGCATGATTCCCAGCCCTGGAATATCCCAATGTTCGATAAATTTGTAAAGATGATATAACATGTTGTTCTTTGTTTAAATGAGTCCAAATGCTTTTTGTACTTCTTCTTTGTCGTCAAAATGATGTCGCACACCATTCACTTCCTGATACGTTTCATGCCCCTTGCCTGCTATCAGAATAATATCGCCGGATTGCGCCAGCATTGCAGCCGTTTTTATGGCCTCACGCCGGTCAACAATTACCAGTGTTTTTTTATTATTCAGCGCATCAACGCCTTGTTTCATATCTTCGATAATCGCAGCAGGCTCTTCGCTACGAGGATTGTCAGATGTAAGAATAACTTTATCACTGAAACGGCATGCAATTGCAGCCATTTCGGGACGCTTGGTTTTATCGCGATCGCCACCGGCTCCCACAACACATATCAGGTTTTCGTTTCGTGTTCGAACACCCGCAATGGTCGAAAGCACATTCTCAAGAGCATCGGGGGTATGCGCATAATCAACAATGGCATACCGCTCGTCGGTTGAACGCACAACCTCAAAACGCCCGGCTACAGGTTCGAGTTTGCTAATTTCAACCAGCACATCATTTGTATCGAAATCGCACAACAACGCAGCTCCATAAACCGCCAACAAGTTGTATGCGTTAAACTTACCCACGAATTTAGTCCATACTTCACGTCCATCGAAAGTCATTAGCGTACCGTCGAAATGTGCTTCGAGTATCTTGTTTTTATAGGTGGCCATACTCCGCAACGAATACGTTTCCTTTCGTGCTTTGGTATTCTGAAGCATTACCCGCCCATTTTTATCATCGATATTTGTAAGTGCAAAAGCTTCGGGTTTCAGATTATCGAAAAAGTACTTTTTGGCCTTTATGTAGGCATCGAAAGTTTTATGATAGTCGAGATGGTCGTGCGAAATATTGGTAAAGATTGCACCATCAAAATCGAGACCGGCTATTCGTTCCTGGTTAATGGCATGCGAGCTCACCTCCATAAAACAATGCGTGCAACCGCTGTCGGCCATCTCTTTCATCAACCGATTCAGGGTTAACTGGTCGGGAGTGGTATGCGATGATGGGTATTCATTGTTGCCAATCTTGTAAGTTATGGTTGAAATTAACCCGGCTTTGTTGCCCATATTCATGGCCATCTGATGCAGAAGAGTAGCGATGGTTGTTTTACCGTTGGTGCCTGTTACGCCTACCAACTTCATTTTATGTGAAGGAAAACCATAAAAGGCTGATGCTACTTTGCCCAGTGCCAGTGCACTATTTTCGACTTTAATATATGTAACGTCATCGCTGATTTCGTCGGGAAATTCTTCGCACAAAACAGCAATAGCGCCTGCCTTAACCGCTTTAGCAATAAAGTTATGTCCGTTGGCATGCGCACCTCGTACGGCCACAAACAAAGAACCCTTCTCAACCTTACGAGAATCGAATTCAAGGCCTTGAATCTCTACATCACTATTTCCTACTACTTCAACGACCTTTATTTCATTTGCTAATTCATTTAATTTAATCATACACTGTTTTGTTCAACTGTTGCATTTCAAAATACTACTAGCTCAGATCGAGGTAAACCAACTGTCCGTCGCGACAAGTGACACCCGGCAACGGAAACTGCTTTTGGACTTTACCCACGCCCTTGAGCTTCGATTTCATACCCGATTTTTCGATAAGATAGATGGCATCGGCTGCCCCCATCCCCGTTACATCGGGCATAATGTTTCTGTCTATCTTTTTAGGCTCGAGCCGGGCGTTTTCATTGGTTTCGTTCACTACCACCCAGTCGGCCTGTTCGGTGTTCCCTGAATACTGAATTCCGAGTTCACGGAATACATTCAGTGTTTTATCAACTGCTCCGTTCATAACCTCGGGCAGCTCTTTCATTTCATCCCCTTCGGAATGCTGCGCAATATCAAGTGATAAATCGGTGGTATAAACACAATCGGCAATTTCGCGAAAAACAGGTCCGGCGACTGTTCCACCATAAAATGAACCTTTGGGTTCTGAAATCACTACGATACATGAATATTTCGGGTTATCGGCAGGGAAATATCCGACAAACGAAGCCCGATATTTCCGGTGAACATACCCCAATTCAGTATCCATAATTTTGGCAGTTCCGGTTTTACCGGCAAACGAATACAAATTGCTTTGCAATTTTCGTGCGGTACCATTTTTCACCACACCTTCGAGCATGGATTGCAACTTGCCCACGGTTTCTTTTGAGCAAATTGAATTGCGCAACACCTCTGGCTTAAATTTTTTCATTGTGCGTCCACTGGCTCGTACTTCTTCAATAAACATGGGTTTCATCATTTTCCCGTCGTTGGCCACGGCATTGTAAAAGGCCAGCACATGCAAAGGCGAAAGATTCACTTCGTAACCATGCGCCAGGTATGCCAGCGAAGTTCCCCACCAGTTTTTATCAGTTGGATATTTCACCCATGGCTCGGCTTCACCCCTAAATCCCAGCCCCAATGGGCGGTTAAGTCCCAAATTGTAAAGCCGGTCAACAAATTCGCGCGGACGGTCGCCATAATGTTCTTCTATTATTTTAGCAACCCCCACGTTAGACGATACCTCGAATATTTCTTTAACCGTTTTTTTACCGTGCTCACCATAGCCATAGTCGCTGTCGTAAATTGTACGGTCGTATATTTTCCATTTTCCATCTTCGGTATCATATACATCAGAGGTATCGATTTTGGCTTCGTCAAGCGCAACCATCATCGAAATGAGCTTAAATGTTGACCCCGGCTCATTACTTCCCTGATGGCCTATAGCCCAGTTGTATGTTTCGGCATAACCACCATTATGACGGGTTAAGTTCGATATAGCCCGAACTTTGCCTGTTTTCACTTCCATCAAAACAGCCGTACCATACTCTGCATCACTCTTCACCAATTGCTTGCGCAAAGAGCTTTCAACCACATCCTGCAAATAAATATCGATAGTTGTGATAACGTCGTTTCCATTTTCGGGCTCTACCATACTAATGTTCACCCAACGTCCCGATAAGTTTTGCCGTACAGCCAACCCCTCTTCACCACGCAGATAGCCTTCAAACTGACCTTCGATACCCGATATACCAATACTACCCAACATTCCTCCGTAGGCACCTTTATTCATCATGCCTATGGTGCGGTATGCCAGGTTTCCGTGCGGAGTAAAACGAATATATTCCTGTTCGGCAATAAATCCTCCCCGGTAGGCTCCCCGCTTAAAAATCGGGAATTTCTCAATTCTTTTCAATTCGTCGTAATTCACCTTACGTGGATGCACAAGGTGATAACGTTCTTTTTTCTGATAAGCTTTTTTCAACTGATTTTTAAACTGCCATTCCGAGCGGTCGGTAAACATTTTCGACAACTCGACAGCTAATGCGCCTATTTCCGCATCAAAAACCTCAGACACTCCGGGTGCTGCAAGGTCGAAACGTATTTCATAAAAGGGTATCGATGTTGCCATAACACGCCCATTGGTACTGCAAATATTTCCCCGGTCGCCAAAAATCACTTCGGTTTTGTTCTCAAGTGTTTCAAGTTTATTGTCCCATTTTTCGGATGTAGTAACTTGTATAAATACTATGCGTCCGGCAATCATAAACGAGAACACCAGCACAAATGCCAGTATCAGCGCATAACGGGCTAATATGATACGACGCAAATCCATATTACTTTTCTACTTTTATTTTTACTGGTGGATTTGATGGCTGCTTAAGCCCCAATCCCTTTTCGTTAACACTTCGCAATATCTCGGAGTAGCGGCTCATGTTCATCAGTTCAGCTTCAATAGTAGTTGACTCTGAGCGCAATTCTTTTACCTGCTGCTGAACCACTACCAGCTCACGCAATATCTTTTCACCTTTAAATCGGTTCGAAATCATTATGAGACCCAATAACACCAACAAACCAACCATCGGAAGCCAGCGCATCACTTCTTTGTTCAGGAAAACGCTTCCAAGAAGCACTTCGCGAACACCAACTTTTTTATGTGTTGCTTTATTTGTCATTATATTTTTTCTGCCACCCTGAGTTTTGCACTGCGCGCCCTGGGGTTTCTTTCAATTTCCGCCTCATCGGGCACAATTAATTTTTCAACGATTTTAAATTTTGTAGCCAGATTTCCGTAAAAATCCTTTTCCACAGTTTTATCGAAACCTCCTTTTTGAAAAAAATTCTTCACCAAGCGGTCTTCAAGCGAATGATAGCTCATTACCACAAACCTGCCACCCGGCTTCAAAACGTCGTAAGCGTCGGCCAGCAAATTGCGCAAAACGTCTATCTCGCCGTTCACTTCAATACGCAGAGACTGAAACACCTTTGCCAGGTATTTCGATGATATTTTTTGAGGTACCAACTTCTCGAGTATATCTTTTAATTGTAGTGTCGTTTCAATTGGTTTAGCTTCCCGTGCAGCGACAATCTCAGCTGCCGTTCTGCGTGCATTTTTCAATTCACCGTATTGTTTAAAAATCCGAATCAATTCAGCTTCGGAATACGTATTCACCACATCGGCTGCTGCGATAGTACCCGTCTGGTTCATCCGCATATCAAGTGCACCATCGAAACGAAATGAGAAACCGCGATCGGCTTCGTCGAAGTCGTGCGACGAAACCCCCAAATCGGCCAATACTCCATCAACCTGGCTGATTTTATAATATTCCAGAAAGTTTTTCAGATACTTAAAATTATGCTGAACAAAAATCAAACGCTCGTCGTCGGGTACGTTGGCCAACACATCAACATCCTGATCGAAGGCGACTAGCTTACCGGTTGTAAGTTGTTCGAGTATTTTAGCTGAATGACCGCCACCACCATAGGTTACATCAACATAAACGCCATCGGGTCGAATGGTAAGTCCGTCGATGCATTCGTTTAATAAAACTGGTATGTGGTATGAATTTGTCATTAGTCAATAGTCATTAAGTCATTAGTTCCCGAAACAAGTTCGGGACTGGTCGCATAGCTCCCAGCATTAAGTTATTAGCAAAAGTGGCTGCAGGCAACAATTGCCGAATGTTACAAGCCTGAATTTAGGCCACCACCAAGAAGTTCCTCGAACAATGCCGGATAATCCTCGTCGGGCAACATTGCAGCCTCATATGTTTTAATTTCCCACAACCGAATCCGGTCGCCCTGACCTGTAAAAACCACTTCGCGCTCTATACCTACTTTATTCAAAAACGGATTGGGTATATTTACCCGCCCGTTTTCAGCTACGTTTATTTTCACGAAGCTTTGGTAGAATTTGTCGAGCAAACGACTGTGCCTCGGATCATTGGGATTTAACCTCGAACGAATAAAGGCCAGCCGTTTATCCCACGAACTAAGCGGATAGAGGTTCAGACATTTCTCGTACGGGTCGGCCTCAACAACAAAAACCCGTTCGAAAGTCTCACCCATCTCGCGTTTGTAAGCCGCAGGGAGCACAACGCGCCCCTTGTCGTCAACTATTGCATGATATTGATTGGAGAAATCCGGCATATATTCGTTCCAAATTTTATTCAAAAATAAAACTTATTCCACTTTAATACAACATTCTTCCACTTTATTCCACCTCATTCCACTAGTGAAAATGAAAAACTTATCAACAATTTGTTCACAAGAAGGATTTTTTGGAGAAGAAAATAATTAGAAACTAACTATTTATGCCTACGATTTGATGTTATTGGATACAAATTAATGGCTCAACAATGACAATGCCAGATTGAATTTTATTTTGCATAATGTATTCCGAAAGCGTTTTTTCACTTACCACAACTTTCCCGGCATCCGATGAAGCATGTATCATGTGCGTTTTGCTGTCAACCTTTGTGATAATACCATTATGAACTACATCTAACCCGTCAATGCTGGTAGTAAAAGCAACAATTAATCCAGCTTCGATTTCATTTTCAATGGCAGCAATTTCTTCTTTTGGGATAAAGTAAAACGATTGGGACGAAATCCGGTTTTCGGCTTTGATAATGGATTTTATTAGCGTTGTATCTGCCTTTAGCTGACTGTAAGCATCGGGGTGAGTGCTCATAA
>JAQICD010000101.1 GCA_027858715.1 Prolixibacteraceae bacterium | reverse complement strand
CTTTTGTCAAATTCTTTTTCAGTATTGAAAAACAAATTCAGCAAATTATTATGATCGAAGGGCATATAAAGAAGTTCAACGAGATCATAGTCAGACGAGCTAACCTCCTCTTCGAGCATGTTTCGCAATTCGATAGAAGAGAAAGTTACTTTTTTGTCCTCGAGTAGGATATCGGGTAACCCAGCAACTAATGCATAATAGTTTATTCCCATTATTCGTCCTCTTTAAAAAGTAATTCGTTGGTTTTTGGGCGTAAATATGTTTGTAAGAAATTAGAGAAGTCTTCGTCGGTAAAGCTTATTTGATAGCTATTATCGGCAGGACCGACTTTGAACCCGGACTTTAATCCGTTAGAGTAAATTATTTCGAGTCCTTTGTTGAGTTCATCGGCCAACTGATTCTTAAAGAATTTTTCCATTTCTTTCTGATCTTTGTCCGACAATATAACTTTAATATCCATATTGTCCTTTTCAACCCAGCCTTTCACAACTTTTTCGATAATATATTTCAGGAAAGCTGTATTTGAAAAAAGCTCTTTTACACCGGGTTGAATGGCTTTCATGGTTACCTGCGAAGCTAAATCCTGTTTTAATGCCGATACAGACTGGTTAACAGTCATTTTCAATTCCGATTCGACATGCTGTTTGAGTTTTTCAGCTTCGTCTTTTGAATCTTTTTCAATCTTTTCGGCATTCTTTTTAGCTTCTTTTTCAATTTCGGATGCTTTGTTTTTTGCTTCTTTAATAATTGAATCAGCTTCTTTCCGGGCTTTTTCAACGCCTTCGTTATAAAGCTTATCCGTTAATTCCTGAACTTTTGTTTGCATATCTGTATATTTTGAATTCTCATGTTATTTGGTCTTCCTCACTTTGATGAAGACTTTATTATGAAATAAAATTCACTCTTTTGATAAAAAAGAAGCAATTGATCAAATATTGCCTCGCTAAATATAAAATAATAGGTGGAATTTACAAAAAAGCAATAAGATATTCATTGTGAGTTTAACTTAAAAAAAACACCATATTTTCTGAATCACTATAAGCCAACATCCTAAAAATAAACAACACAATACAACTATATTTAACTTACTGAGACATTAGGCTTTCAAGCTCCTTTATTTTTTTTAAAGCCTCGTCATCGTTGGGTTTCAAACTTAATGCCTTGCGGAAAAAAAAGCGGGCAACCGAATAGTTGTTTGCAATCATAGCTTCGTTTGCTTTGTTCATCGCTTCGTCGTACTCGCGATTTGCCACCCTTTTTGCTGTTGACGACGCCAGTTGATCCGACACCCTAAGACGTTCATTAACATACTCATCATTCGGGTTGAAATCGTGAGCTTTACCATAGTAAAAGCGGGCTACTCCAAAATCACCGGTTGTGTATGCTTCATCAGCTTTCTGAATCATTTCACGAAATCTTACTTCGTTTGCATTTTCACCAAGAATATATTGTTCTACTTCGGCTATTCGGTTTTCGGCTTCTTTATCGCCTGAAATTAGCGAAAGTGCCCGTCTGAAATAAAATCTGGCCAGTGCCCATTCCCTATTTTCCATAAAAGAATGCCCCAGCTCCATAGCTTCTTCGTAGGCTGCTCGTCGAATATTTTCGGACACATTTTCAAGATTTGAAAAGTCGATTTGTTCTAGAACCGATTTATTTTTTTCTACCTCCATTAGTTCTTTCAATAACTGATCGACTTTGCGTATTTGGTTTTGAGGGTATTCCTTCCCGGGAATAATATTAAGAGCTTCGAGATAAAGTGTTCGTGCCGACTGATAAGATTTCTGGTTAAAAGCTTCATCGGCTCTGGCGATAGCCCGACTGTAATCGTCTTGCAACTGCTCTTGTTTGCTTCGGCTACTGCTTTCCCGGGACAGGATACCTCTTATTTTTGCTATTTGACTTGTCGGATATGCTTCAGATGGGAAAATTTTACGTGCTTCCTGGTAATTATCTATAGATTTGCTGTAATCTCCGACCTCAAAATAACCATCAGCAATTTCGATGTACTCTTTATACTTCTGCATTTTCTTAGCATATTCGTCGGGCATCTGCAGCAAACGGTCTATTTCAGCAATTTTTTCCATTGCATATTTCTCGTCAGGAATGAGGTCGTGTGCCGATTGGTACAACGGGCGGGCTTGCCGGTATTCTCGTTGCGACATTAAATTGTCGGCCTGTCGCAAAAGCTGATTATACTGCTCACCCTTTAACTGAAGGCTAGCCAATATTTCACGAATTTTTCTTATCTGATTTTTAGGATATAATTCAAAATTCTTCACTGTTAAAGCTAACTCATAATACTCTATAGCATCACGATATAAGCGCTGTTCAAATAAGCGATCGGCTTCTTCCACAGCGTCATTGTATGCCCTGTTGCGAGCTTCACGCAACCGTGTCTGTTCGTCGGCTTTACGCTCTCTTGCCAAACGTTCGATGAGATCTTCGTTATTCAATATCTCATCTATCCGCTCAATCATCAGTAAAGCATAACTGTTTTCATCAATTTGAGAAGCAGCCCTGGCATAACTATTTTTGGCGCCGGCATAATCTTCGAGTTTTAAAAGCCTGTCGCCCTCGTTTACAAGTTGATTGTATTTAGCTGTTCGTGTTTTATACACCAGTTGCTTTTGCTCCACTTCATCTAAAGCCAAACGCACCATGTTATCCAGCTCGTTTTTTGCATCTTGATATTTTTTCTTTATTGAAGCATCACCTGGTTTTACTGAAAGCGCCTTTTCATAAGCAACTTTAGCCATAGAATATTCTCGTTCAGCAACCATTTTATCGCCATGGTTCAGATATCGCAAAAAATTCCCTTCATCGGGTCTTCCGTATCTATCATAAAGTCCTTTGGCCACTTGCAATTCATAGGTTTTTTGGATTTGTTCGCGGGGATATCTCTCGCCGGGAAAAATATATAACGCGTCGCGGTACTTTTTAAGTGCTATTTCATATCCGTTTTGATAAAAAAGTCGGTCGGCCTCGCTTATAAGTGCCTGGTACTTCTTCTTTTTTTGCTGAAGCGACTGTTGTTCATATTTCCTGCTTTTCTCTTTAGCATCAGATATAATCGCGTCGATATTAAGACTGTAATCGGTTGCGTTACGAAGTACTTCGGCATCAAAATTATCAACTTTAGGATTGTACGACACCCGTGCCATTTTTCCTTCCAACTCATCTACTCCAGGTACTTTTTTATATATAAGAACTGACATCTGGTAAGGCGGAAAACTACAATCTCCATTGCAAACACCGGGAGGCAAATTGGTATCAACTTCTACCGTCTTTGGGTAATATCCTGGTTTTGTGTAGATAAACTCGTAAACATGCCCTAAAGTAACGGCAATACGAAAACTACCGGTGCGGTTCAGTGTTACCTCTTTCCATTTTAGTCCATCCCGAACAATCTGAATTGAAGTTCCTTCAACCACACCCTGATCAACTTTTACTCTGCCGGTAATGTAAAATCCCTCTGTATTGTTTTGAGCATAAACGATTGCAGATAAAAACAAGCAGAGCGACATGCAAATTTTAAATCGGACCATTATAAGCTTTTAACCAGTTTGCTTAGGTGCATAAATTTAGGATTATAGCCGTCAATATGCAACCTATATTCTAAAAAGGTTTTATTTTAGGAAAGGAAATGTCAAAATAATGATAGAAATACATATTAATTATAGGCTTCTGCCCATTCCAGTTTTTCATCAATTCTTTTTACGATACTCCCATTATCAAGCAACCAGCGCAACACTATGTGATTATGGTTTTCATCTCCTTTCAATTCAAAAAACAATTCGTGTTGCATTATTGGTTTACGCGCTAAATGTAACCGTATGTCATCGGTTATTCGTTTGAACTCGGTATTGCTGACCCCCATGCTGTTCAAGCCCAGGCAAACGTCACAATCGCCGCAACGGGTATAATTCTTTTCACCAAAATATTTTAACAACAAACTGCTTCGGCACTGATTATTTGACGATGCATAATGAATAATTGCTTCAACCTGTTTTTCATAATTAACTTTGCGTTCTGAATAATTTTCTTTAGAGATTTTAAGTCGTGAAACCTGCACACGCTCGCATAAAAATACAATATAAGGGGTGTCAGTTTTGGGCACGTAGTGCACTATTTTATGCGCATCTAAGGTATTAAGATATTTGTATATCACTTCAACATTAGTTCCTGCCCGTTTAGCCAGCAACTCTTCGTTTATGGGACGATACTCGGTAAACATCCCGGTGTACGAGCGTAAAAGCAGCTTGATAAATGCATCGAACTGGCTGTTGGCAACCTGAAATTTATACAAATCGTCGCGGTTTACCCTGAAGTGAACCATCGACTGACGGTTAACCTCATCGGTTAGTTGCAAATAACCATCCTGTTCAAGAATTTTCAATGCACTTAAAGTATGAATAAACGAAAAACGGAATTTTTTTGAGAAATCGACCAAATCAAACTCGTAGTTCAGCCCTTTTCCAAAGCCAATAGCTATTTGCAGATAATTTCCCAGTGCTTCGTAAATTCGTTTAATCAAATCGGGTGGTGGAAATTTATCGGCAAGTCCTTTTTTCAATTTTACTTTATCGGAGTTGTTATAAAGCAACAAAGTCACTGCCTTTTTCCCGTCGCGCCCTGCCCTGCCCGCTTCCTGAAAATAAGCTTCGATCGAGTCGGGCACGTCGGCATGTACAACATATCGCACATCGGGTTTATCAATTCCCATTCCGAAAGCATTTGTAGCCACCATTATTTTGTGTTTACCTTTAATCCAGCTTTCCTGCCTCAGGTTCCGGCTTTCGGCCGACAATCCGGCATGATAATGCGTAGCACTTACCCCGGCTTTTTGCATCATCTCGGCAATTTCGCGGGTTTTTTTGCGGCTGCGTGTGTAAATAATGCCACTCCCCTTGCTGTTTTTCAAACTTCGGATTAAAAAACCGGTTTTATCTTCCTCAATTCTAACCTTATAAGTCAGATTGTCGCGCTTAAAACTTTTACGAAGTACATTTTTCTTTTTAAAAATCAGCTTTTCCTGAATATCGTCAACAACTTTAAGTGTTGCGGTAGCTGTTAAAGCGAGCACCGGAACATCGGGCAACAACTCGCGCAACTGAGCCACTTTTAGATACGAAGGTCTGAAATCGTACCCCCACTGCGAAATGCAGTGCGCCTCGTCAACAGCTATAAGGTTGATATTAACCTTATCGAGCCGCTCTCTGAACCTTTCAGTCATAAGGCGTTCAGGCGACAGATACAGAAATTTGTAATCTCCCCAGGTAATATTATCGTATGCCACTTTGATTTCCTCGCGTGTCATTCCCGAGTAAATTGCCTGTGCCTTTATTCCTCTCCTTTTCAGGTTTTCTACCTGATCTTTCATAAGCGCAATCAGCGGAGTAACAACAATACATAACCCGGGGCGCGACAAGGCAAAAACCTGGAAAATAACCGACTTACCACCTCCTGTAGGCAACAAACCCAATGTGTCGTTACCGTCGGCTACAGAGCAGATGATATCCTCCTGTAAGGGTCTGAAAGAAGAATACCCCCAATATTTCTGTAATATTTCTGTAAATTCGCTCAACGATATACTATTATTAAAGGTTATATGACTACAAGATTAAGTGATTTTTTTTAGCTTTGCACACAAATTCACACAAAAATAAAACCTATGTCATTCTTATCCGATAAAGTAGTTAGCGAAGGTCTAACATTCGACGACGTACTGTTAGTTCCGGCATATTCCGAGATTCTTCCACGCCAGGTAAAATTAGAAACCCATTTTACCCGAAACATCGTGCTAAACACACCTATCGTATCGGCAGCAATGGATACTGTTACTGAATCGACCATGGCCATTGCAATTGCACGCGAGGGCGGCATTGGGGTTATTCATAAAAATATGAATATCGACGAACAGTCCAAGCAGGTAACCATCGTAAAAAGAGCCGAAAACGGAATGATATACGATCCAATCACGGTTGAAAAAGAGAAAACTGTTGCCGATGTGCTTGAAATGATGCGAACCTATAAAATTGGTGGTATTCCCGTTGTTGATAAAGAAGGATACCTGGTAGGAATTGTCACCAACCGAGACCTTCGTTTTGAGCGTCGTCTCGACAAACCAATCAGCGAAGTGATGACAATAAACAACCTGGTCACAACAACCGAATCGACCGACCTAGAAAAAGCTGCCGACATTTTACAGCAATATAAAATTGAAAAACTTCCCGTTGTTGATAAATTCAACAAACTAATTGGACTTGTAACCTACAAGGACATTACCAAGGCAAAAGACAAACCCAATGCCTGCAAGGATCTGAAAGGCAGGCTACGGGTAGCAGCAGCCGTAGGCATCAGCGGCGACAGCATGGATCGCATTGACGAACTGATTAAAGCAGATGTGGATGCCATTGTTATGGATACAGCCCACGGGCATACTAAAAGTGTACTAGAAACACTGCGAAAGGCTAAAGCCAAATATCCCGGAAAAGATTTTGTGGTAGGAAATATTGCTACTGCACAGGCAGCTTCCGATTTGGTTCTGGCTGGTGCCGATGCAGTAAAAGTTGGGATAGGCCCCGGTTCGATATGCACAACCCGTGTAATTGCCGGAGTTGGCGTACCACAGTTGTCGGCTATTTATAACGTTAGCAAAGCTATTAAAGATTCGGGAGTGCCAATTATTGCCGATGGTGGTTTGCGTTATTCAGGCGACATTGTTAAAGCACTTGCTGCCGGAGCACATTCGGTAATGGCCGGTGGGTTATTTGCAGGTGTTGAAGAATCGCCCGGTGAAACCATTCTTTTCCAGGGACGTAAGTTTAAAGCTTACAGGGGAATGGGATCGATTGAAGCCATGCAGGCAGGTTCTAAAGACAGATATTTCCAAGATATGGAAGAAGACATCAAAAAACTAGTTCCCGAGGGTATTGCCGCACGTGTTCCTTACAAAGGCACACTTTACGAAGTACTTTATCAATTAATTGGAGGACTACGTGCCGGTATGGGTTATTGTGGTGCCGAAAGCATAAAGAAACTTCACCATGCTAAGTTTACAAAAATTACGGCCTCTGGAGTAAACGAAAGCCACCCGCACGATGTGTCGATCACACGTGAAGCACCCAATTACAGCAGTAGATAATATTTTACATGACCAACCGTTAGAGAAAAGGTTTCGGTGAATAATCGTTACCTTTTAAAAATAAAAACCTTCATATAACCATTTATTATGAAAAAATTGACATTTATATTAACTTTTTCAGCAATCGTTCTGTTAACATTTTCGCTCAACGCAAAAAACAATGTTATCATAAAAATTAACGGACATCAATATACTGTTGAAGAATATGAAAGGATATACAGGAAAAACAACACCCAGTTAAGCGACGAAAGTGAAGTGAAATCGCCCAAAGAATATGTTGATTTATTTATTAACTATAAACTTAAAGTAATTGAAGCGGAAAACAGAGGTATGGACACCATACAGGAGTTTATCGACGAGCTGAACGGATACCGTAAAGAGTTGGCTCAACCATACCTTACCGATGTTACAATTACCGAAAACATGGTTAAAGATGCATATTACAGAACCACACACCCCATACATGCAAGCCATATTCTTTTCAATATACCAGCCGATGCAGACCCAGCCGATACGCTAAAGGCTTACAATAAAGCCATTGAAATTCGCAACATGTTCTTAAACGGAGAAAAAGCGTTTCCCGAACTGGCAGCCGAATATTCTGACGACCGTTCGGCCACGCAAAACAAAGGAGATCTGGGCTATTTTGCAGCCTTTAACATGGTCACTCCTTTCGAAAATGCAGCCTACAATACACCGGCTGGAGAAGTGAGCATGCCGGTGCGCTCACAGTTTGGATATCATCTTATATATGTACACGACATTTCTGAATCTAAAGGGAAAGTAAAAGTGGCGCACATTATGAAAATATTTCCCGACATTAATAATATTGACCCTGAAATGGACAAACGCTTTGAACAAGAGAGCGACAGCATTTATAACGAATTATTGAATGGAGCCGATTTTGCCGAAATGGTAAAAAATCATTCCGATGACCAATCGACTGTACCTACAAATGGTGAAATGCAGTATATCGATCAAACATTCAGGGTATATGAATTCAGAGACGCAGCTTTTGAACTTAATAAAATCGGCGATATTCATAAACCGATTCGCACAGTTTACGGATGGCATATTCTAAAACTAATTAACAAACAGGAGCCTCAAACTTTTAAAGAACTTGAAGACGAACTGACACAAAAAGTAAAAAACGACCCGAACAGAAGCAAACACAGCAAACAGATTTTTTTAAACAAGTTGAAAAAAGAATACGGGTTAACTGTACACGAAGAAAACATAGCTCAGCTTAAAAACGCAATTGATAATGCAAGCGATACCATCAAGCAATTCGACAATCAATTAACAAATGTAGCTCTTTACACCGTAAACGGTAAAAACTTCACTGTTGGAGAATTTTATAGTTACCTGAAAACCAAACCAAACACTAAAAAAGGCATTTCACCTGCAATTGCAAAAAACGAACTTGAGAAATTCGACGAAACGGTTATCATTCAATACGAAGACAGCCGCCTTAAAGACAAATACCCCGAATTTGCCAGTATTATGCAAGAGTATCACGATGGAATGCTATTGTTTGCCATTATGCAAGAAGAAGTTTGGGATAAAGCTGTAAAAGATTCAACCGGCCTTGAAAATTATTACAACAACAATCGTAAGCAATACTTCTGGGACAAACACTTCGATGGTTTATTAATTAAGTGTAACACCACCGATGCAGCCGAATATTGTAAAGAACTACTCTCGGAAAACATTACAGATGCCGAAACATTGTACGAGAAATTCAACGAAAAGCCTGACTTTACTATAAATATTGCAAGTAGTAAATGGGAAAAAGGCGATAACCCCACAATAGATTATTTGTATTTCGATGGAGATAAGCCCAAAAATTTGAATACCGATACAAATGTTGCACATGGCACTATCGTAGAGGCAGGAAAAGCAAAAACACTTAATGATGCTCGTGGCATCTATATATCCGATTATCAGAATTACCTTGAACAGGAATGGCTGAAGAGTTTAAAAAATAAATACAAAATAAAAGTGAACAAACGCCTGCTTAAAAAAGTCGAAACCCTATAATTATATGGATGCAAAGTTCAGCATATACTTAATTATTGGCCTGTTCGTTTTGGGATGTAATAAGCCATTGCAAAACGAACAGGAGGCTATACTTGCAACAGTTAAAAACAACAACCACTTACTTGTTGATGAAGTGGTTCAGGAAATATCACAATACCAACTTTCGCCCGACGACTCGGTAAAATTTATCAACAACTATGTAACCGACTGGATTAAAACCCAGCTTTTGATGTATGAAATTGAGAAAGAATTGTCTCCGCAAGATCTCAATGTTCAAAAAGAGCTGGAAGAATACAGGCAAAAATTACTAATACACAGATACAAAAGCAAAAAAACACAAAACATAAGCGATTCGCTCATAACTAAAAATGAATCCATTGATTACTACAATAACAATAAAAAAAGCTTCGTTCTTAGAAGTCCAATTGTAAAAGTAGAATACCTTATTTTCCCGTCCGGAATTGAAATACCACAAAATGTATATCGTTCGTTGTCGCACAACAATAAAAATCAAAACACCGAAGAATTTATTTACAGCTATGCCCGTAAATTCGACAATTTTAACAGCCAGTGGATTTATTTCGAATCGATATTAAGAAATACCAACTTTAACATTAACGATATGGCTCAATTTCTTCGCCGGGAAAATATTGTAGAGTTTTCACACAACAATGAACGACATATCATTATCATTAAGAAATATATGCTGAGCGGAGAGCAGTCGCCATTCGAGTTTGTTGAGAACAGAATCAAAAACCTGCTGATAAATAACAAAAAAATAGATTTTTTAAGAGAAATTAAGGATAGTTTGTACAACAATACCCTAAAATACAATAATTTTGAGGCCTTTAATCAATAATCAAAAGAACCATGCAAAACAACAAAAAACTTGTTGCACTTATAATTTTCATTAATCTGTTCACATTTAACGCATTATCGCAGGACAAGAATATTGACCAGATTATTGCGGTTATCGGAGACAACATCATACTTAAATCTGATATTGAAGGCTTATATTTACAAAATCAGGCCCAGGGAATTACTTCCGAAGGCGATATGAAATGTGAAGTTCTTGAAGATTTACTTGTGGAAAAACTACTGATTGCCGAAGCACAACTAGACACAAATATTATCGTAACACCAAGCCAAATCAACCAACAGCTTGATGCGCGTATCGACTACTTTTTGCAACACCTCGGATCGCAGGATGCTGTTGAGAAGTATTTCAACAAAACAATAAATACGCTTAAATCGGAACTTCGCGAAGTTATCGAGAACGAAATACTCAGCAGCCAGATGAGGAACAAGATTATTGAGAATGCAAAAGCAACCCCATCGGAAGTTCGTTATTTTTATCGCAATTTACCTGATTCAGAAAAATCGCAAATAGCTGAGCAATACGAATATGCTCAAATCACCATATTGCCCCGCATTGATGAAAAAGAAGAAAACCGCATAAAAGATGAACTCAGGCAAATAAAAAACCGTGTGGAAAGCGGTGAAAACTTCACCATGTTTGCTGTTCTTTACTCCGAAGGTCCTAGTGCCAGCAGTGGTGGCGACCTTGGATATTTTGCACGTACCGAAATGGATCCTGCATTTTCGCAAGCAGCTTTTAATTTAAAACCCGGGCAAATATCAAACGTTGTTAAAAGCGAATTCGGATATCACCTCATACAAATGATTGACCGTAATGACAATAAGGTCAGGTGTCGGCACGTTATTATGAAACCAAAAGTTGATGCTGAAGTAAAAGAAAAAGCCCTGGCTGCAATGGACAGCCTGATTACCGATATCCGAAGCGGAAAAATATCGTTTGCCGAAGCTGCCCGACATGTTTCGCATGATAAAGACTCGCGCAATAGTGGCGGACTGGTAGTGAACCCACAAACCATGTCGTCGAGATTCGAAGCCAACACCCTGCCACCCGATGTTTCAAAGGTGCTCACCAAGCTAAATATCAACGAAGTTTCAGATCCATTCCTTAGCATCAATGAAAAACAACGCGAAGAAATAAAAGTAGTTAAACTACTGAATAAAATAGATCGACACACAGCTAATCTATCGGAAGATTATCCGCTTATCAGCAATATGTTTTTACAAAAAAAACAAACCGAAATTATTCAAAAATGGGTAGCCGAAAGACAGGCCAAAACATACATACGTATCGATCCAACCTATCAAAATTGCGACTTTAGGTTCGAAAACTGGATTAAATAATTAATTTTGAAATTTAGAACAGTAAAGCAAACAAAAACATGGAAATAAAAGGTGATAAAGAAGCAATTGACCTATTAAATAAAAAACACAAACAGCTGGTTGCTGAAATTGGCAAAGCCGTATATGGGCAAAATGAAATAATAAAACAGATATTAATATCAATTTTCAGCCAGGGGCATTGTCTGTTGGTTGGTGTTCCAGGACTGGCAAAAACTTTGCTCGTTAACACCATTGCCAAGGTGCTCGACCTCGATTACAACCGGGTTCAGTTTACACCCGACCTGATGCCTTCCGATATTATCGGAACCGAGATACTCGACCACAGCAAAGAATTCAAATTCATTAAAGGACCTGTTTTTGCAAACATCATTTTGGCCGACGAGATTAATCGTACGCCTCCAAAAACCCAGTCGGCACTGCTCGAAGCCATGCAGGAACAATCGGTAACTTCGGCCGGCCAACACTTCATTCTCGATAAGCCATTTTTTGTGCTGGCAACTCAAAACCCAATAGAGCAGGAAGGCACCTATCCCCTTCCCGAAGCACAGCTCGACCGGTTTATGTTCTCGCTCTGGCTCGACTATCCATCTTTCGACGACGAAATAACAATTGTTGAAAATACCACATCATCGAAAGAAATTACACTCAACAAGGTACTGTCGAAAAAAGAAATTATCGATTTTCAAAAGCTGATTCGAAAAATACCTATCAACGAGAATGTGTTGAAATATGCTGTTACATTAGCATCAAAAACACGCCCGCACACACAACTCGCTCCTGCTATTACCAATGACTATTTAAAATGGGGAGCCGGACCACGTGCATCGCAATATCTAGTGGTAGGTGCAAAAACACATGCTGCATTGCATGGTAAATACTCGCCCGACATTGAAGATGTTCAGGCTGTTGCAACTTCGATTTTACGTCACAGAATTATCAAAAACTACAAAGCCGAAGCTGAAAACATATCGAATGAAGAAATCATTAAACAACTGTTGTAATACGAATGATTAACGTACAACATACCAACTTTAAAAAAATCAGCCTGTCTAACTTAGTCAGGCTGATTTTATTATTTTCGGTTATGCTCGCGCAGTCGGCCACTGAAGCACAAGCACAACAAAAATCAAAAAAAATAATCGACATCGAACATGCCGATATTTTAAGAACCAACGAGAATGGGGTTGCCAATGCCCGGCGACTTATTGGCAATGTACACCTTTCACACAAAAACATTACGATGTACTGCGACAGTGCCTGGTTTTATACCCTCGAAAACATCGTAGATGCCTTTGGAAATGTGCATATTATAAGCAACGACACCGTTAACATATGGGCCGATTTTATCAATTACAATGGCGAAACCGAACTGGCAAAAGCACGAAGAAATGTTAAACTTAAAGACCCAAGCATAACACTCACGACCGATTCGCTCGATTTTGACATGGAAACAGAAATAGGTTATTACGAATATGGCGGCGAAATTATAGACAGTGCCAATGTGTTGAACAGTATTATCGGACGTTATCTAACCAAAGATAATGAGCTTTTCTTCACCAAGGAAGTTACTCTTGTTAATGATAATTACAACATTTTTACCGACACGATGACCTACAACACCGAATCGGAAATTGTAACATTTATCGGCGAAACTAAAATTATTGGCGACAGTACAAGTATTTATTCATCGGAAGGATGGTTTAACACCAAAACCAACCAAACCAGCTTAGGGAAAAATTCAACAATTCGCCGGGGCGATACACAAATCCAGGCTGAAAACTTATTTTACGACGATAATACTGATGAGGGCTATGCTTCGGGTAATGTAATTATCAACGATTTTGCCAACAAAATGATAGTAATGGGCAAAAAAGCAGAATACGACGATTTCGACAAGTATGCCCTGGTAACCGATTCGGCTGTATGGATTCAATATTACGAAAACGACTCTCTTTTTCTGCATGCCGACACATTATATACCATACCCGACACATCGGCAATTGATGCTAAACTTTTAATAACTTACTATGATGTAAGATTTTACAGAAGCGACATACAGGGTGTTGGCGATTCGCTGGTTTATTACACCCGCGATTCAACTATTCAGCTTTTCAACGACCCTGTGCTTTGGTCGATGGAAAACCAAATGACTGCCGATTTCATCGAGTTTAAGAACAATACAACCAAACCCAGCGAGGTTTATTTAACCAACAATTCATTTATCATTCAGCAAGTCGATTCATCAAAATTCAACCAAATAAAAGGAAAAAATATGGTTGGATACATTCGCAACCAAGAACTTTATCAGATTGACGTTAACGGCAACGGACAATCGATTTACTACCCTGCCGACGACGAAGAATTAATTGGAATTAACAAAGCCGAAAGCAGCAATATTGTTATATACCTAAGCGAAAACCGTATTAACCGTATTACCTTTTTAGGTTCACCAATAGGTGTAATGAATCCATTAATGGAAGTAGTTAGTGAAGATACTGTATTGCCGGGCTTCAACTGGCGAGAAGACGAACGTCCGCGCGACAGATACGACATATTCGGGATACGACAAGATACGAGCCAGCAACCGCATATTCCGGATCCTACATTAAGCAAGGAATTGCCTTCGTTGCAGGAGGAGAAAGAAAATATTAAAAACCGGATGACGCCCAAAAACATACTTTCACAATAACACAATTTCGGATGCCACAATTCTATGCGTCACCCCCTTTCCTACTTGTTGTTTTACCGTAAATTTTATGCTATTAACCTATTTTCCGATGTTAAATTTGAAAACGAATTTCAAATTTGTAGCAAATATTTTATTTTTTTTGCAACCCTTTAAAATTCATTTTGTCATTAAAATCGGAACTAAAAAGCATTGGGAACAAAAACAGACATACACAAAAAGCTGATTGAAGCGAGTAAAAAAGGTGACAACAAAGCACGGCGACAACTTTACGAACTATATGCCCGTGCAATGTTTAATATCTGTTGCCGAATGACTAACAATCGCGAAGATGCCGAAGATATTTTGCAAGAAGCTTTTATCCAGGCTTTTTCGAAACTCGACACATTTAGATACGAATCGACTTTTGGTGCATGGCTAAAACGAATTGTTATAAACAATTGTATCAATGCCTTACAAAAACGCAAGGTTGACCTAATGCTTACCGACAATCTGCATTTTTACGGCGAACGTTCTGACGACAATTTTGATGAGAAAAATTTGCCACTTACAACCAGCGACATCCGAAGTGCTATGGAACAACTTCCCGATGGTGGCCGAATTGTTTTCTCCCTTTACCTGCTTGAAGGTTACGACCATGTTGAGATTTCACAAATTCTAGGAATCACCGAATCAACATCCAAGTCGCAATACATGAGAGCGAAAAGGAAAATTCAAGATATTTTAAAGGAGAAGTATTATGAAGAAGCTTGAAAATTTCATTCACGAACATCGCGATGAATTCGACGCAAAGTTGCCATCGCCCGAACTATGGTCACAAATAGAATCAAAACTTGATACGCCTAAAAAAAGCATCTCAATTATATGGAAAATCTCATCGGCAGTAGCTGCCGTACTGGTTATAGCTATGATTTCGACCTTTATGCTTGTTTCCAACAACACACCCAAAACAGAATATACCAATGTGTCCGACCCCGAAATAAGGCAACTGCTCGAAACCGAAGCTTACTATGCACGCGAAGTTTCTGTTCAGCTTGAAGAAATTAACCGGTGTTACAAGATATATCCTTCGCTGAAAGATGATATCGAAATGGATCTAAACGAGCTCGATAATATGTACAATGCATTAAAAGATGACTTGAACGACAACTTTTACAATCGCGAAGTTATTGAAGCGATGATTCAAAATAACCGTACAAAACTAAAAATGGTTAACCGCGTATTGACACAAATTCAATGTTGAAAATGAGACACCGATTATGAGAAGAGAAGTAGTATTGTATCATTTAACACGAAAATCATGAATACAACCATAAAATTCCTGTTCGCTGCAATTGTTATTTTTTCATCACTAACCTGCATTCCGGCAAGTGCACAAATCAGCGAATCGGAACATATTTCGCGCGGTTTTATCGTAAATAGCAGCACTATTGTTGACATAAGCAACAAGTACGGCGATATTGTTGTAAAAACATGGGATCGCGATACGCTTTGGGTTCAAATTGACTATAAGGTTAGTGGTGAAAACTACGACCAGCTTAAACTGAAAATGAACGAAATCAATTTCGAACTTACGCAATCGGGGCACTACGTTGTTATTGACACCAAAATCGGAGCTCCACAAAGCAGAATAATGAAAGAATTCAGAAAACTAAAAGAAACCATTGGCTTTAACGATACCGAAGTAGAAATTAACATGATAATTACCTTGCCCGAGAATCTCGACTTACACTTAAATAATAAATTTGGAAATATTTATATCGATGATTACAACGGCGACATAACCATAGACATGGCCAACGGGCGGTTAAAAACACACAATCTGAACGGCTATGCAAACCTAAAAATCAACTTTACCGATGCAATTATAAATCATATTGAACACGGCAATATTGAAGTGAATTATAGCGATTTAAACCTTACTTCAACAAAAAAACTGCGTATCAACAGCAAAACTTCAAATATTACCATTACCGAGGCTTCGAGCCTGTTTGTAAACTCATCGCGCGATGATTACCGCATTCGAATGATAAGTAGTTTTGAAACTACCTCGAGCTGGACAGACATCTCCATTAGTGAGTTTACCAAAGAATCGGACATACGAATGAATTACGGTGAATTATCGATAGATAAAATCAAACCCAATTTCGATTACCTGGTGGTTGATGCAAATTCAACTAAAATAAACTTGATATTCGATCGCAATGCTGACATCAATTTCGACATTACAACCAACAAAGATATCAGCATGCCGCTCGATGCAACAATCGATTCTACTGAGCGTATTAATCCCAACGAAAAAGTAATGCGCTACATTGGACGCACCGGAAAAATCGACATTTCAGACCCGAGATTAATTCTCAAAACTAAATCATCGGACATCAATATTCTTAAACGATAAAAATCAAATGCACGAAAAGATAACTGATTAAAAAAATCTTGATTTATCAATTAATCTGTAGATCCATGAAACACATTTTACTTTTATTCATTTTTGCAGCTTTTGTACCCTTAATACTTCCAGCTCAATCATATGAACGAGCCATCGGATTACGAACTGGCAACAGCCGAAGCATTTTTTACGAAATGCCTGCCAATGATTTGTCAACCTACCGATTCATGCTCAGCCGACGCGATGGTGGACAAAACCTCTCGGCCATGAAAATATTCAGACGATATGACATTGACGAGATGCCTGAATACCTCACATTTTATTATGGTTACGGGGCACATGCCGGTTTTGTTCGCTGGACTGAAGAACAGGAAAACGGTAAAAAAAGATACTTTTTGTCGCCTATCGCAGGGCTTAACGCCATTGTAGGTGTTTCGTACGATTTTACCGACATTCCGGTTTCGTTAACCATTGATGCCCGCCCCTATTTCGACTACGGCGGTCCATATATTTTTAAAATCTCTCCCAGCGATATATGTATTGGAGCAATTTTGTATTTCTAAAAAATTAAACATTAAATATCATGAAACACTTACTTTTAACCCTGATGGTAATAGTTTTTGCCTCGCAAGTTATGGCTCAGCAAATCATAAAGATTGACGATTTCGAAGAATCCAAAAATACCGGCGAAGAAATACAAACTGTATTTAAACGTGATAAACGAGATGGTTTTTACGGCGCTATATCAGTGGGCTATTCTCCTCTTAATAATACAGATGGAATGGTTTTATCGGCACGTGGATGCTGGATTTTCGACAGATGGTTCACATTAGGTTTTGGTGGAACTGCTTTAACAAACAACATCAACAATATCGACGATTATATATTTAATAACAACACGGATAATAAAGCCCATTTAATGGGTGGTTATGGAGGCTTTGTTATTGAACCCATACTTGCACCCCGAAAACCGGTACATCTGTCATTCCCGATTTTAATTGGAGGAGGTGCTATAGCTTTAATTGAAGAAGATTCCAATTCATATCCTTATTCTCAAATCGAAGATGTTTATTTTGTTGCCGAACCCGGTATTGAGCTGGAGGTAAATTTCTCGAAATGGCTTCGTGTTGCAGCATTTGCAACATACAGATACACAACTGACATAAATGTTGCAAACACACAAAAAGATGCATTAAGAAGCTACTCGGCCGGTATCACTTTTAAAGCTGGACTGTTTTAAGTTGAAAAAATAGCACGTATATCAATTTGCTTATTTTATAACAAAAAATAATTACCACTATGCTACAAAAACTAATTACAATTCAATCGTTTGCTATGTTGAGCGTGCTTGCCTCTATACTGGTTACATTTAATAATTGTACTACAACCACCAACACTTTTGAAGACATTGAGCATTTACAAATTCAATCAGAAGAAATAGATCGACTCATCCAATTGCCTCTCAACTGTATCGAACAAGAATGGCCAAACAAACTCAATCAAACACTTGATAATGCCAACGAAATTGGTACTCCGGCCGAACTGCACCCTGTTTTTTGGGCTGTTTCGACTGGCACTCATCGGTACATGCACACTGGACAATGGTTCGTTTATGGCCAATGTTAAAAGACGAAGGGAAAAAGATGGAGATTAAAAAAATCTTCTCTGGAAATTACGCTGGTGAACATTGGCTGGCCAGTTTTGCAGTTGCAGCATACACAGACACACCCAGATAAACAAAATTTTATATTATCGTTTTTATTACATCATCAAATTTACCATATTTAATATTTTAAGATATTTTAAGATATTTTAAACTTGATTTCAAAAAATTATTACATCATTTGTAATTACAAATGAAAAATAAATTGAAAATTATGCGTAAGATTAAAGTTTTATTATCAGTAATTCTGTTTAGCACTGCTACTGCATTTGCACAGCAAAACTCAACCGATGTAAACGATAGCGAGTTAAAGAAATTTGCAACTGTTTACAAAAAAGTGCAGGAAGTTTCACGAGAAAGCCAAAACAAAATGGTAGAAATTGTTCAGAACGAAGGCATAGAGGTACAACGATACAATATAATAATGCGTACGCAAGAAGATCCTTCTCAGAAAATAACAGTTAGCGAAGATGAACTTAAAATTGTAAAAACAATCAACTCTAAACTGAAAAAAATTGAAGAAAACACAAACAAAAAATTGCAGGAAACGATCAAAGAAAACAAACTTACAGTAAATCGTTATCAAGAAATTTTAGCTTCAATTCAATCAAACCCCGATTTGCAAACCAAATTACAAGAATACTTGCAAGAATAAATTAATGGAATATTGAAACGCCGGGCTTATCATTTTTTGAAGCCCGGCGTTTTTTATATAATTTTCAGTTCTTCACCTACCTTTTTAAAGGCCTGTACGGCTTTATGAATATCATCGTTTGAATGAGCAGCCGACAACTGAACTCTGATGCGGGCTTTTCCCCGTGGCACAACCGGAAAAACAAAACCTATCACGTAAATACCCTCGGCAAGCAGTCGGTCGGCAAACTCTACCGCTAGTGGTTCATCGTAAATCATTACGGGCACTATAGCTGTATCGCCTTTTACAAGGTCAAAACCTGCAACTTCCATTTCCGAACGAAACAAACGGGCATTTTCCATGGTTTTATCTCGTAAATGCGATGAATCGTTAAGCATTTCAAAAACTTTTATACTGGCGCCAACGGTTGCCGGCGATAATGTATTCGAAAATAAATAAGGCCGTGAACGCTGCCGAAGCATTTCAATAATCTCGCGCCGTCCCGATGTAAAGCCACCATTACCTCCACCCAGCGCTTTACCCAGGGTCGATGTTATGATATCAACACGTCCCATAACACTGCAATGTTCGTGCGTACCTTTACCATGTGCCCCGATATACCCTGTTGCATGGCTATCGTCAACCATTACCAAAGCATTGTATTTTTCGGCTAAATCGCAAATTTCATTTAGGCGTGCCACATCGCCATCCATCGAAAAAACACCATCGGTAACCACCAACCGATATTTTGCATCTGACGATTCTTCAAGGCAACGCTCCAGATCATCCATATCGGAATGCTTATAACGAAACCGTTTTGCCTTACAAAGCCGAATACCGTCGATAATCGAAGCATGGTTCAATTCGTCTGAAATAATTGCACTTTCGGCATCAAGCAAAGGCTCAAAAACACCACCGTTTGCATCAAAAGCAGCACAATACAAAATGGTATCTTCGGTTCCCAAAAAATCAGTAATTACCTGCTCCAACTGTTTATGAATAGCCAGTGTTCCACAAATAAACCTTACACTAGATAATCCAAAGCCCCATTTTTCCATGGTTTCAGAAGCTGCACGCACAACTTCGGGGTAATTGGCAAGCCCAAGATAATTGTTGGCACAAAAATTTAAAACAGTTCCTTTACCTTCAACCTCAATATGCGCTCCCTGCGACGAAGATATGATCCGTTCATCTTTATATAACCCTTCCGATTTTAGCTGTTTGAACATCTGCTGCAAATCGCTTTTCATTTGTGTGTACATAACAATATTATTTAACCGGCTGAAATTGCACTTTTTTGTTTTGGTTCGAGTATCTTTTTAATATCATCGGTTGCTACCTCAACAGTAAGCGCAACCTGCAAATTTTCAATCTGTAGAGCCACTTTATTTTTGCCTTTTAACTGAATCAGTTCCCCGTTAATTCCTTTTAACGGGCCACCAATAATTTCGACTTTATCTCCTTTCGAAAAATAATTAAAAGTAACTTCAATTTCCTCTTCGTAATCGTGCAAAAGTCTTTTTATCAGTTCAATCTGCTCGTCAGGAATAACGGCTGCCGTCCCTCCGAAGCGCACATACGAAACAACCCCGTTGGTTTGTAAAACCCTGTCGTAATCAAAACGAGTGATGTGCACAAAAAGATAGCCCGATATAAGTGGAAAATCAACCCATTTTTTTCGGTCACTCCACTGTCGAAGCTTCTTTTGTAATGGCAAATAAACCTCAACACCCTGGTAATCCAACTCAAGCTGAACCTTTTTTTCGGTTCTCGACTTCACATATACTGCATGCCAGCACTTCTTATTCATAGGTGATTATTTAGCAAGGATTAATTTACACTTTTATTCAGCTCAAATATATTAAAACACAAACAAGTTTCTACAATGAAAAAACAAAATAATTATTCGCACAGGTATTCACATAGTCGTGTTGTCGTATCGTTTTTTTGTATTTTTGTTCAGTATTGTGATACGAAAAATTATACATATTGATATGGATGCTTTTTTTGCTTCGGTTGAGCAGCGCGACAACCCGCAATTACGAGGCAAACCGGTAGCAGTAGGGGGCAGCAGTAACCGTGGTGTTATTGCAGCCGCCAGTTACGAAGCCCGCAAATTCGGCATCCATTCGGCAATGTCTACTGTAAAAGCCAAACAACTTTGTCCGCATCTGATAATGGTAAAATCCAACCGCGAAGCATACATTACAGCATCTAAAACCATTCGCGAAATATTTTTGACCCATACCGACATTGTTGAGCCATTATCAATTGACGAAGCTTTTCTGGATGTAACCTTCAATACAAGCGAAAACAGGTCGGCTACTTTACTGGCTCAAAAAATTAAAAACGAAATATTTGAAGCGACGCAACTAACATCATCAGCCGGCGTATCGTACAATAAATTTCTGGCAAAAATTGCATCCGACATAAACAAACCCAATGGAATTTTCACCATTCCGCCCGAAGATGCAATTTCGTTTCTTGAAAAACTGGATATTGCAAAATTTTATGGTATTGGCAAAGTGGCTTGTCAGAAATTTCACGAGCTGGGAATTTACAATGGCAATGATTTAAAAAAACTCACAAAACAGCAGTTAACCATGTGGTTCGGAAAAGCCGGAGTTTTTTATTACAACATTGTTCGCGGCATCGACAACCGCAAAGTAACCCCTTCGCGCGAAAGAAAATCGATAGGCACGGAACAGACTTTTGAAAAAGATATTTCAGTTCAGCATGAACTCGAAGAAAAACTGACAGCCATTTCTGAAAAACTGTGGGCTGAAGTAACAGCTAAGAATATTGAAGCGAAAACAATAACTGTAAAAATTAAGTACAACAATTTTGAAAATATAACACGAAGCAATACTTTAGATTTCTATCTGAAGAATCAGGATCAGCTTTTATCGGGTGTTTTAAAAATATTCCGTAACGAATATCCACTAAAAATGCCAGTAAGGCTGCTGGGTATTTCATTATCGAATTTTAAACACGAGATGAACCTGCCAAAACAAATGAACATAACTTTTTAAACATGAATGAGAAAATATTTGAACTTGTAGCCACAAAAATCAATATTGGATTAGAACAGGTAAAAAACACTATTCTTTTATTGCAGGATGGCGCTACTATTCCCTTTATTTCGCGTTACCGTAAAGAACTCACCGGCAGTTTAAACGAAGTACAAATAGCTCAAATACAGAAAGAACTCAACTATTTTATTGAGCTTGACAAACGTAAGACAACCATACTAAAAACTATCGAAGAGCAGGAAAACCTGACGCCCGAACTTGAAAAGCAGATAAATAACACTTACGACGCCAACGAACTTGAAGACATTTACCTTCCCTATAAACCGAAGAAACGCACCAGGGCTACAATCGCGCGCGAAAAAGGCCTCGAACCGCTGGCTAAAATCATAATGGCTCAGCACGAAAACAATATCGAAAAAAGAGCTACTGTGTTTTTGAATGACAATGTTGAAACAACCGAGGATGCACTTGCCGGTGCCCGCGACATCATAGCCGAATGGGTTAACGAAAACAGCAGGGCTCGCGACATTATTCGCTACCAGTTTAATAAAGAAGCTGTAATTGCATCGAAATCGATAAAAAGTAAAGAAGCCGATGCACAAAAATACCGCGATTATTTCGATTGGTCGGAACCACTGAAACGCTGCCTTTCGCATCGTTTTCTGGCTATCAAACGTGCCGAAAAAGAAGGTTTGCTAAAAGTATCGATTTCGGTAGATAAAGAGCGTGCTACTGAAAAGCTAAAACGAATTTTTATTCATGAACACTCTTCCTGCACACCGCAAATCGAAATGGCCGTAACCGACAGCTATAAAAGACTTTTAGCACCTTCGATTGAAACCGAAGTAACCCACAAGTGGAAAGAAAAATCGGACGAAGAAGCAATTAGAGTTTTTGGCGAAAACTTACGACAATTGTTACTGGCTGCCCCACTTGGACAGAAACGCGTACTTGCGGTTGATCCTGGTTTTAGAACCGGTTGTAAAATTGTTTGTCTCGACGAGCAGGGCAATCTTGTGCATAACGAAACCATTTACCCCCACCCTCCGCAGCGTGAAGTAAAGATTGCTGCAAAAAAAATGGCATCGCTGGTGAGTATGTATAAAATTGAAGCCATTGCAGTAGGAAACGGCACCGCAGGTCGTGAAACCGAAAAATTCCTCAAATATATGCGCTTCGATCGCGAAGTATCAGTTTTTTCGGTAAACGAAGACGGAGCATCGGTTTATTCGGCTTCAGACATTGCCCGCCAGGAATTTCCAGATTACGACGTTACCGTTCGTGGTGCTGTTTCTATTGGGCGCAGACTTATGGATCCACTGGCCGAGTTGGTTAAAATTGAGCCTAAATCGATTGGCGTTGGACAATACCAGCACGATGTTGACCAAAAACTACTACATGCCGATCTCGACCGAGTGGTTGAATCGTGCGTAAACACAGTGGGTGTTAACCTGAACACGGCCAGCAAACATTTGCTAACATACATTTCGGGACTGGGTCCTCAGCTTGCTCAAAATATTTTTGACTACCGCAGGGAAAATGGCAATTTCAATTCGCGCAAGGAATTGCTAGAGGTAAAACGCATGGGAGAAAAAGCATTTGAACAAGCAGCTGGATTCCTGAGGATACCCGACGCTGAAAACCCGCTCGACAACACGGCCGTTCACCCCGAAAGCTACAAAATAGCTAACAAAATGGCATCAAAGCTTAATACCAATATTGCAGCATTAATAAAATCGGAAGAACTTAGAAAAAAAATTAATCCAGAAGATTTCATCACCGAAACAACCGGATTACCAACCCTAAAAGACATTATGAATGAGCTGGCCAAACCAGGGCGCGACCCACGCGAAAAAATCAAAGTTCTTGAATTTGATGATTCAATAAAAACTATTGATGATTTAAAACCTGGAAATACAGTTCCGGGAATTATTACCAACATAACCCGTTTCGGCGCATTTGTCGATATCGGAATAAAAGAAAACGGACTTATTCATGTTTCGCAAATGACCGACAAATTTATTGACGATCCTGCAAAGGTTGTTAAGCTAAACCAGCATGTAAAGGTAAAGATTATCGATGTTGACTTTGTTCGTAAAAGAATACAGCTTTCGTTGAAAGATGCAGACTAATTTAAACCAAACTCATCGTCGTAAAGATCTTCCTGACTTTCGAGCTCAGCCTCTATAAAGTCTTCGGCTTCTTCAAGAATCTGTTCAATCAACTCGTCATCATCTGGTTTAACATCAATCCAATGTAGATACTGGTTGGTGTAAAAATCGTCGATATCGCTTTCTACAATAAACCGGGGAGCTCTATTGTGAACTACGAAAATTTTATCCGGAAATTCTTGTGAATTATCTGCAATTAAAAATTTTGGCAACATATAGCGTATTTTTTTTGTTAAAAATAATACATTCCAATGTAATTCTCCATATTTTTCTGTTTTTTGAATAAAACTATTTCAAAAAGAATATTTTTACCACAGAACAGATTATAAAACACCAAGTTGTATATTTACATATTTATATTTAACTTCGCCTTGTGTTGATTTGTAAAATACATACAAGTATATAGTATAAAACCAAAATACTTATGAGCAAAATATCAAAAGAATTAGTTGGAGCCTCGGCCATGCCGATAATACTTTCCATTCTTGACAAAAAAGAAAGTTACGGATATGAAATCATGCAAAAAGTTAAAGATCTGTCGGATGAGCGTATCGAGTGGAAAGAAGGAAGCTTATATCCGGTTCTTCATAAATTAGAGAAAAACGGACTTATTAAGTCACTTTGGAAAATGGCAGACAACGGACGTCATCGTAAATACTATGCTATTAACAAAAAAGGGCGAAAGTCATTACGCGAAGAAATTGAAAACTGGTCGTTGGTTGAAAAAATGCTGAAAAGCCTTTGGGCGGATTTAACACCAATTGATTAACCTCACGATAAATTAAAACCAAACACAAACGGTTTTACTCTACAAAAAAGAATAAGACCGTTTTTATTTCTTTAACAACTCATAAAAAACCTCTTCCAATTTATCTATTTTCGGTGTTATAACAAACCGGCAGTATGGTTGTTGTTTGTTCGTTTGGTAGTAATTGTTGTGATAATCTTCAGCCAAGTAAAAATTTTCCAATGGCAAAACTTCAGTCACAATTGGATTATCAAAAACTTCACCTGCGGTAAGTTCAGCTATTACTTTATCGATAATCAGTTTTTGTTCTTCTGTTTTGTAAAATATAACTGAGCGATATTGCGTGCCCACATCGGCACCTTGCCTGTTTAATGTTGTAGGATCGTGCGTTGTAAAAAATACCTTTAAAAGTTCGGTAAGGCTAATTTCCAGTGAATTGTAATTCACCTCCACCACTTCAGCATGCCCTGTATTTCCGTTACACACCTCGCGGTATGATGGATTAATAACATTTCCACCTGAATAACCGGGAATAACATCATCTACTCCTTTAAAACGCTCAAAAACAGCCTCGGTACACCAAAAGCATCCGCCTCCAAACACAATAATATCGTTCGACTTCATATCTGTAAAAGTTAATATCATTACTACCAAAAAGAACAATCTCTTCATCATCAGTTAAACTCAGTTTCATTAAAAACAATAGCACGATATCGAAAAAGCTCTGCATTACTCCAACCATCCCAACCAATTCCAGCCTTGTCGCGACTACAATGCCCGACAAATTCTTCAAGCGTCCAGTTGGTTTTTAACGCTACCTGTGGCAGAAATGTTCCCGAAAAAACACCCTTTTTAATATAAATTCCATGTTTCCCCAGCTCAATCTCATTAATTGAGCGAATTTTTTCGAGTGGCGTCAATACTGAAATTTCGATATTTATATCTTCAATTTCCGATCCAACAACAGGTTTGAACCTATTGTCATTTAAAGCCGATGAAACTGAAACATCACCAACAGTAATATAAAGTGGCTTAACGGCCGAAAAAGTCCCTATACAGCCACGTAGCTGACCATCTTCATATAACGAAACAAAAGCACCTAAAGGTGCTTTGAGGTTCTCACTAAGTGTTGCATCTGACAAGTTTATGCTTTCGCTATCAAACAACACATTTAGCTTGTTTCTGGCAATTTTCAATAAAAAACGCTTTTCGTCATCGGTTAGATAGTAATCAGACATTAGAAATAATCTTTTTAATTTTCATTGCTTCTAAAATGAAATCTACAATCTCGTTATCTGTAAATTGGCTTTTGTTTATTATAAGGTCGAATTCATCGCCTTGTACAGAACTTCCCCTTATCATTTTTCTGAAGTTTCGCCGATTGGCTTCCGAATGGTTGATATATGAAAAAGCTTTATCACGCGACAGATCCTTTTCTTTCATAACTGACTGTATTCGCCACTCAAGTGGAGCATCAATCCTTACATGCAATGAATTATCAATATTGGCACAAATAGTATTAAACCCACGACCAATAATAACTTTGTAACCATCAACAGCAAACGAATATATTACATTAACTACCGTGTTCAATAATTTACGTTCAAGGTGATAATCTCTCGAAACAAAAGCACGCACCACATCTTCCAACACCGAGCGGTCTTTCATATCGAAAACCGTTCGTACTGTTTCTTTATCTACATTCATATGCTTAGCAGACTCGTGCAGTATCTCCTTACTAATCACTTCCCATTTTTCGTGCCCCAGTTTATGATTTAAACGATCGACAAGCATTTGTGAGAATTTCTTCACATAACAACCCGAAGCCCTGGAAATTGTGACAACCGGTCCAGATCTTTGATTTGGCTTGAAAGCAGATTCATTCAACCTTTTTGACATATATTCGTGAAAAACATCGTTCATCTCATTTTTTTTCATTCAATGTATAATTTACGAAAGATTTGTGATTTTATCACCTTTTAACACTGAACTTTTTGATACAGGCATTGTTTAAAGTTTAAATTAATTAATCAGCATCTATTTTTACAATAGATATTTAGACCATTTAATTAGGTTTTTGGGGTAAATGCCGTTTGTTTTATTTACAGACGGCATTTTTTATTGCTTCGCCCCCCTAAACATATACCCGGCGTCTTCTACCGATTTTTCAATCTCCTTAATATTAATATTATCACCATAAACCAACAATTCATCTTTCGAAAAGTCGGCAACAGCTTCGTTTACACCATTAATCTTAATAACTCCCTTTTCGACATGAGCTTTACAATTCTTACATGTCATACCTTCAACTTTAAACTTCTGTACACCCATAGTATCTGCTATTTTTGTAATTTTCATTTTTTCTTTTCTGGCTTTAATCCAATTTAAAATATAACCGTTCAGTATCAACACACCCAACAAAACAGCCGAAACAACTCCCAGCCATTCGGGAATTATGTGATTGTGTGCATGTATATGTGTATCGATAGCAAACCACTGCGCCGGCAGCAATGTATCGATAAGCACTCCAAAAATTATTGCCCCGACAACAATTGTCATCAAATAAACAAAAGTTGCTTTTTTTCCTATCGACTTAGCCAAAACGGTAAGTGTAGCAATATTAGTTGCAGGCCCGGCCATCAGAAAAACAAGTGCTGCACCAGGCGAAAGGCCTTTCATCATCAGCACGGCAGCAACGGGAACCGACCCAGTAGCACAAATGTACAACGGCACAGAAGCTGCCAGCACCAAAAGCATATTCAACCAAGGATATTCAACGTACTCGGTGAAAAAATCATCAGGAATTACGACAGCTAGTAGAGCTGCAAGCAACAAACCTATTATCAGCCATTTCGAGATATCCTGAATAAAATCAACAAATCCGTATTTAAACGCTGTACGCACTTTTTGCAAGAAAGTGTAGTCGGCATAAACATCCACAATCTTTTCCTTTTTCACAACATGCTCTTTTGTCAGAGAATTAGCAAAAAGACCGCCGGCAATACCAGTTACCATGGCAACAAAAGGCCGAATCAGTGCAAAAGGTAAACCAAGTAACGAATATGTTACTAAAACAGAATCGACACCTGTTTGAGGTGTTGATATTAAAAACGAAACAGTTGAACCTTTTGAAGCACCATTTTTATGAAATGACAAACCTGCCGGAATTACACCACACGAACAAAGTGGCAATGGTATCCCAAGAATCGTAGCATTCGTAACCGAACGTAAATTATTTCCGTTCAGCATCTTCCCTACTTTATCTTTTTGCAAATAAATATGCAAAATACCTGCAAACAGGAAGCCAAATAAAAGATAGGGTGACATTTCAACCATTAACCACCATAGCTCATTAAGAAAATCGACGATGTAGTTCATATTTTATTTTTTCAGAAATAACAATTTACATAGTAAGTTGTTGTAGAAATTTTCAGTATAACTTACAGGCATGGCACAAAAGGTTTGATCCTGAAGTGTTTACTTACAGTTTCAGGATACGAAATATCTGTTAGAAACAAACCCTTAGCCTTAACTGAAGCACCGGCTTTCCCCCGATCTTTTTCAAGGATAATTTGCTCAAAATCTGCAATCGAAATTTTGCCCCGGCCAACCATAATCAATGATCCAACAATAGCACGAACCATATTGCGTAGAAAGCGGTCGGCTTCAATTTCAAAAATTAGCATTTCGTTATTCAAACGCCAATGTGCTTTATACACATTACAGTTATTTGTTTTCACGTCGGTGTGTAGCTTGCTGAACGAAGTAAAGTCACTATGATTGAACATCACAGCAGCTGCCTTGTTCATCTTTTCAACATCAAGTCTGGACGGAATAAAAACCGAAAAATTGTCAACAAATGGTTCTTTTTCGTAAGAAAAAAAGTAGTGATATGTTCGCGATAAAGCATTAAAACGGGAATGCATCTCATTATCGACCCGGAAAACATTATCAACACGAATATCTGCCAGTAGAATCTGGTTTAATTTATAAACAAATACATCGGTATTTTCAATGGCAGTTTCTACATCAAAGTGCGCCACAAAAAATGATGCATGCACGCCTGTGTCTGTGCGCCCTGCTCCGGTTACATTTATTTTTTCAGAAAGCAACATAGAAACCGCCATGTTAAGTCGCTCCTGTACCGTATCGGCATTAGGCTGTATTTGCCAACCATGAAAATTACTTCCATTATAAGCCAGCTGTATAAAATAACGAAACATATATAATAAGTGTCAAAAATTGAAAAACTACAACTCCTCGGTTGCTGCAATAATGGCAGCTCCACAACTGTCGCTCCATACATTTACAGCTGTGCGCAACATGTCCAAAGGCCTGTCAACTACAAGAATTAATCCCAAAGCGGCATCGGGCAAACCAATTGCTTTTAAGATAATTACAATAGCTACAAGACTTGCAGAAGGCACACCGGCTACTCCTATCGATGTTAACAGTGCAATCAACACAATAGTTAACTGCATTCCGAAACCAATTTCAAGTCCGTAAGCTTGTGCAATAAACATCGCGGCCACACATTCGTACAAAGCGGTACCATCCATATTGATAGTTGCCCCCAGCGGTAACACAAAACTCGAAACACGTTTGGGTACTCCGGCACGTGTAACCCCCTCTATCGTTTCCGGCAATGTAGCAGATGAAGAACTGGTTGAAAAGGCAGTAAGTAAAGCCTTCGACATGATTTTCATAAATACAACTGGCTTCATTTTCCCAACAGTGTACAACAACAACGATGTTGAAACAAAAACATGAAACAGTAAGGCAACAACTACAATCAGTGCAAACTTCAGCAAAGGAACAATTGAATCGAATCCGGTTTCGCTAACCGTTAAAGCAACAAGGCCAAGCACTCCCAACGGTGCAATGCGCATCACCAGGTTTGTTATGCCCAACATAATATCGTAAATGCCATTCCAGAAATTAAGCTGAACAGCTTTGTAATTTTCACTAAGCTTTCGGATGAAAAAGCCAAAAATAAGACTAAAAGTAATCAGCCCTAACATTTGTCCATCGCTTGCTGCCTTGAAAATATTGGGTGGAACCATACGCAAAAAAATTGCAAAAATTTCGTTGGTACCTTTACCTTCAAGCGCTGTCATTTGTTCGGCGGTAAGAGACGTAAGAGCCAACACATCTTTTGCCGGAATACCTGAAATGATTCCAGGTTTAAAAAGATTAACAAGAATAAGCCCTGTTAAAATAGCAACAAAACTAGTAGTTAAATAATAGAGTATAGTTTTTAACCCCATACGGGCAAATCCTTTTTCGGATGAAATATTTGAAACACCGGTAATTATGGCAGATATTATTAACGGGACAACAATCATTTTTAACGCGTTTAAAAAGATTCTTCCCATAAAATCAAAAACACCGGTCAAATCAACAATGCCATCTTCTCCAAAAAACAAACCGAATGGAACAGATAATACCAGTGCTATCAAAATCTGCCAGTGAAGTGCAATTTTTTTCATATAATATTGATTATTTCCATATTCTCGTCTTGTAAAAGTACAAAGATATTAAATGCAGCAATTTAACGATAAAATTAAATCACATCGTAAATAAAGTTTCAAAAATGATAAGCCTTCCAACCACCATTTAACAATAACATCACCTTTCGGCTTTTTATTCATAATCATTTGAATGAATCACTTAAAAAAATGGTTGATTAATCTTATAAATATATATTTTTATTTATTTTTCGGACAGGTTAAAAAAAGGAGCATGAGGCAGCTAAAAATAACGAAACAGGTCACCAACAGAGAAACCTTATCACTTGATAAGTATTTACATGAAATTGGGAAAGTTGAATTGTTAACTCCCGACAAAGAGGTGGAACTGGCAAAAAAGATAAAAAAAGGCGACCGCTCAGCGTTCGAGAAACTAATCAATGCCAATTTACGTTTCGTAGTTTCTGTTGCAAAACAATACCAAAATCAAGGTCTTAGCCTCCCCGATCTTATAAACGAGGGCAACCTGGGACTCATAAAAGCTGCGCAACGATTTGATGAAACCCGTGGGTTTAAGTTCATTTCGTATGCCGTTTGGTGGATTCGTCAATCAATACTCCAGGCTCTGGCTGAACAAGCACGAATTGTCAGGCTTCCGCTAAATAAAATTGGTTCAATAAATAAGATAAACAAAGTATTCAACCAACTTGAACAAGAATTTCAGCGCGAGCCGACTCCGAAAGAGATTTCGGAGATACTTGAAACAACACCCGAAATGATTGAGGAAGCGATGAAAGCTTCGGGTCATCACATTTCAATGGACGCTCCATTAAAAGAAGAAGATGGCAACAACATGTACGACGTAGTACTTAATATGGACACACCTAGCCCTGACGAAGGCTTGTTAAACAATTCGCTGCAACAGGAAATCGAGCGTTCGCTTTCGACCCTTGGTGAACGCGAAAGTGATATAATCCGATATTATTTTGGTTTAAACGGCACTCGACCGCACACACTCGAAGAAATTGGAGAAGTTTTTGGATTAACCCGAGAGAGGGTACGTCAGATAAAAGAAAAAGCCATTAAAAAATTGAAAAACAATTACCGAAACAAATTGTTAAAAAGTTATAGAAGTCAGTAGATAATTACATATATTTGTTTCCTGTAAAATCAATAGATACATGGATATTTTTAAAGGACAAAATCTTATAGAGTTTGCTGAACGGTTCAAAACTGATGAAAACTGCCAATTGTACTTAGCTCATTTCAAATGGTTGGATGGCTTCGAGTGTGTTAAGTGTGGGCATTCAGGAAGTCAAATTAGGCGTAATCATTCCAGAACTTGCAATAAATGTAGCCATACCGAATCGGTAACGGCAAACACATTGTTTCATAAGGTTAAATTTGGATTACGTAAATCCTTTTTCATCTGCTTTGAAATGGCAACAACGACCAAGAGTCTCTCTGCAAGCTATGTTGCCGTCCGCTTTGGCGTAACAGAAAAGACAGGAAGGCTTTTTATGCATAAGGTTCGTGAAGCCATGAAATCAAGTGAAAACCACCCGATGAATGGAACTGTTCATGTTGATGAGTTTGTTATCGGTGGAAAAGAAGAGGGCAAGGTTGGCAGAAGCTATGACAGCAACAAAAAGAAGATGGTGTGTGC
>JAQICD010000021.1 GCA_027858715.1 Prolixibacteraceae bacterium | reverse complement strand
AACATGGATAGAAAAAGCTAAAAACCGAAACCTTCTAAAAGATGACGAATATTCACAAATAAGAAAAGACATAAACGATATTGGCCGCATGTTGAATAAATATATTGCTTCAATTAAAGGAAACATTGTATCTGAACCCGAAGCCCTATATGGATTGGTTAGTAAATTGGATTTATCAGACGACATATTACCGTATCCAGAGGATAGTCATTAGTTGATTAGTAATTTGGTATAGTACTTAGTTACTAATGACTGATGACTAATGACAAATGACTCATTAACGCTTTTCGCGTTAATGTTGCCGCCCAGGTAGTTTTTATTATTGATAATTGTAACAAGAAAAAAATATGGATTTTATTATCCGACGAAGAACGTTGATTAGCATGGTGTTTATTGCCATGGTAATGCTTGGGGTGATTTCGTATAATCGATTGCCCGTGGAGTTGTATCCAACGCCTGAAATGCCTACGATGGTGGTGATGGTGAACTCGGCCATTGAGGTTGACCCTGAGTATATGGAGCGAGAGGCGATTATTCCTCTGGAGGGCGCCATTGGGCAAATGGAAGGCGTTGAGGAGATATCGGCGACGGCTACACGGCGCAACGGGACGATACAAATTACTTATAATCAGGGTGTGAACCTGAAATATGCGCAACTGAGGTTACAAGAGAAAATTGATGAGGCGGTGGCGCTGATTCCGGAAACGTTTAACGTGGTGGTGGATAAGGTTGATCTGCGTTCGATGCTGAACCAGTTTATGACCATCCAGGTGCTGGGCGAAGGCGGTGTTGACAGATTACGGAATATTACGGATGAGAAAATAAGTGACCCACTGCTGAATGTGGATGGGGTGGCATCGGTGAACGTTTACGGCGGGCGCGAAAAATCGATTGAGATTGAGATATTGCCCGATGTAGCCGACGCGTATAAACTAACGCCGGCACGTATTCAGCAACTGTTGCAGGGTGGACATGCCGACAGAACCTACGTGGGCGATGTGTATGAAGCATCGTCGCGCTATTTTGTGAATGTGTCGGCAGAATTTGAAGAGGTGTCGAACATAGGTAATGTGGTAGTTGATGAAACGTCGGGCGTGCGTTTGAAAGATATTGCGTCGATAACCTTCGGAACGAAAGAAGAGGAATCGTACAGCCGTGTAAACGGGAAAGATGTAATTTCGGTAGTGCTGGTGAACGACAATACAGCCAACCTGATTGACTTGTCGCACAAAACACGTGAGGTAATTGATGAACTCAACGAGTCGTTAAAAGACTACGGCGTGGAAATGCTGATACAGAGCGACTCGGCAGAGACAATGGAGAAAAATATTGACCAGATAATTGAGCTGGCACTTATTGGCGGACTGCTGGCCGTGGTGATATTGTGGTATTTCTTGCGCAATGTGAGGCTGGTGACAGTTGTGGCGCTTTCAATTCCCATATCGGTATATGCGGCTTTTAATTTCTTTTATGGCTTTGGAATATCGATAAACAGCTTAACACTAGTGGGCATGGCACTGGCCATTGGAATGCTTATAGACAACAGTGTGGTAGTGCTCGAGAATATTTACCGGCTGGCAGGCAAAGGCCATACAATGCGCGATGCGGTGGTTAATGGCACCAGCGAAGTGTGGCGGTCGGTTTTTGCAGCTACACTTACCACGGTCTGTGTGTTCCTGCCCTTCTTTTTTACCGACGATATTATTGTAAAGCTTTTTGGTCGCGAGATAGGAATATCTATTGTATCGACATTGTTCATCTCATTTCTGGTGGCAATGCTACTGATACCGATGCTTACTTATCTGATACTTCGGAACACTGAAAAGCGTAGTAAAATTGCGGTATTCGAGAAGTTGTCGATACGGAATCGCATGGTTCAGGTGTACGTGCTGCTGTTGAAAACAGCTCTGAGAAACCCGATAGCAATAATTATAAGCGGACTGGTAGTGTTTTTTGTTACGGTGCTGATTAGTCTGGGTATTCAAACGCAGTCGTTACAGGAGGTTGAAAACAATCAGATAAACATTTATGTGACGATGGATTCGGGCTCGACACTTGAAAAGACCGACGAACTGGTGTCATCGATGGAAGATGAACTACTGAAAATTGAAGAACAGGACAACATATCGAGCCAGATTGAAGAAGAAAGTGCTGTGGTAACGGTAACATTGAAAGACGATTACGAAGATATTGCCGGACGCGATTTTAATTCTGTGAAAAATGTGATTGACGACATTATGGACGACCACGATCGCAATGCCGAAATTGATTTTGAGCAATCGGCATCGAACGACCAGTATGGAGCCGGTGGTGGCGGAATGCGCCAGAGCGCACGCATGGAGCGCATGATGGGCATTGGCAACGAGGAAGAGCGTATCGTTATTAAAGGTCAGGATTACGAGATGATGAAAAAAGTGGCCGACGATATGGAATATTATCTCGAAGACATGGACGAGATAGGCCGTGTGCGAAGTAACCTGGCATCGAACCGTCCCGAAGTGCATTTGCTGTTCGACCCTGAAACAACCGGCCGCAACAACATAACCATGGTGAATGTGATGCGTGAGTTGTCGTCGTTCAGAAAAGAGGTTGAGTCGGGTTTTAACTTTAAACAAGGCAATGAAGAGTACGAAATAATTATTCGCACCGATACCGTAAGCGAGCTGCCACCGATGCGCATGACCGACCTCGAAAAGCTGGAAATTCAAAGCGACGATGGTAGCAATTACCAGCTACAGAATATTTCGCGCATTTACTACAGCTCGGGCATATCTCGCATCAACCGCCTGAACCGCGACAAACAAATTGAGCTGACCTATCGTTTTGATACAGAAATAACCAACGACAAAGATATGCTGGGAAGTGCCCGTGCCGATGTTGACCAACTGGTGGCTGGTATTCCGCTGCCCTCGGGCATTGCTGTTGAGGTAGTGCACGAAGAAGACGATTTTTCGGCTTACTATCCGCTGATAGCCATGGCATTTATACTGATATTTATGATTCTGGCATCAGTGTTCGAGTCGTTTGCCACCCCGTTTGTAATGATGTTTTCGATACCGCTGGCCGCCATTGGCTCGCTGTTGATGCTCATTTTTACGGGTAACTCGCTACTGTCGGCCAATACTCTGATGGGTTTTATTATTTTGCTGGGCGTGGTGGTGAATAACGGGATTATCCTGATTGATTACAACAATATTCTGCAAAAACGGGGCTATCGTCGCGAGCGGGCACTGATAATGGCCGGACTTGCTCGTCTGCGCCCGATTATGATTACAGCCATCACCACTATTGTGGCTATGTTGCCATTGGCGATGGGCAAATCGGAGTATGTGGGAATTATTGGGGCTCCGTTCGCGCTAACAGTAATTGGCGGACTGGCCTTTAGCACGCTGCTCACGCTGGTGTTTATCCCGGCATTTTATTCAGGCTTGCACACAGCACTTGAATGGTTCAGGGGATTGCCGTTATGGTTAAAACTGCTACAGTATGCTGCATTTGTTGCAGGCGGACTTATCATTTATTTCGAAATGAACAGCTTCCTGTGGCAAATGGTGTGCACAATTCTGGTCGTTACACTGGTGCCGGCAACGGTTTGGTTTATTATGAACAGTTTGCGCAAGGCCAGCGAAACCATTATTCCCGAAGATGAACCCATTACCATACGCATTCAGAACCTGGTGAAAATATACGACCGTCCGGGGCGTTTTGCACGCGAATGGAAAGGTGGTCTTAAACTGCGTGAGCATTTTAAGGAAGAAAAAGAATACCGGAGTTATCGTGACCTGAATGAACTGACATGGAAACTGCCTGTATTGGGTTACCTGGTTTACATGGCTGTTTTTTATCTTGGAAGTAGTGGGTGGATTTTGCTTACAATGCTTGGGATTTACTTCATGGCACGAAATGTATTGCTGGTACTTAAAAAATTTAGTCAAAATCGAAAAGTGGCCGTTAAGCCGGTGAAATGGATTTTCAATGGCTGGCACTGGGGATTCCCGTTGCTTGTGTCGGTATATTTATACCTGCAAACCGGACATTTAGGTTTGCCGATAATCGTAGTTTTGATGTTCTACTTCGCTTTAATGGTTGATGCTGTTTCACAAAAAATACACCGCGAAAAAATAAATATCAACCGTTTGAAAGGCCGGGGAAGTAACCTGCGACGCATTTTGTACCAGATGGTGTTATCGGTTCCGGTTATTGGAAAGAAGAAAACATCATTTAAAGCACTGGAAGGCGTGTCGCTCGAGATTGGCAAAGGCATGTATGGTCTGCTTGGCCCCAACGGCGCCGGTAAATCAACACTGATGCGAGCCATTTGCGGTATTAACAACCAGAGTTACGGCAAGGTGTGGTTTAATAATTTAGATACCGACGAAAAACGGGAAGAGCTGCAAGGATTAATTGGCTACCTGCCACAAGACTTTGGCATGTACGAAAATATGTCAGCATGGGATTATCTGCAATACCAGGCAACGCTTAAGAAAATCAGCAATCCGAAAGAGCGCAACAGCCGTGTACAGCAAGTGCTTGAGAGTGTCCATATGTGGGAAAACCGCGACAAGAAAATCGGTTCGTACTCAGGAGGTATGAAGCAACGCATCGGTATAGCGCAGGTTTTGTTGCATTTGCCGCGTGTGCTTGTGGTTGACGAACCCACAGCGGGGCTTGATCCGCGCGAACGGATACGCTTCCGCAACCTGTTGGTAGAGCTAAGCCGCGAGCGAATAGTTATTTTCTCAACGCACATTATCGAGGATATTGCCAGTTCGTGTACCCGTCTGGCAGTGCTGCGCAAAGGGGCGGTACAGTATGTAGGCTCGCCGCGCCTTATGACCGACGAAGCCGAAGGGCACGTTTGGCAGCTCACTGTTCCGGAAAGTGAATTTGAAATGTACACCAAAAAATATAATGTAGCACATCATAGTAAGGATGACAACATGATACGCTTACGCATCGTGGCTAAAGACCAGCCACACAGCGACGCGGTGAACGTATCGGCCAACCTTGAAGATGCGTATCTGTGGTTACAATCGGGCGAGGAGTAGATACATGTTGTTCAACCCTTTCAGGGTTGGTGGGGAGAAGGGTGTGTTGCTTATCCCCCGGCTGCACCGGGGGTGATGAACATTTAGCCCTACGGGCAAAAGCTGGAAGCAAATTGGATAGCTTAAATAATATAGTTGCGATTTTAGCTGTTTTGCTATAAAAAACATTGATTAAAAATCGAATAACCCGTCAGGGTTAAATATTAATCACCCCCAATAAAATTGGGGGAAGAAGAAACAAAAGAACGACCTCAACCCCGGATGGGGTTGAATAGTAAAAGAAAAATAATAGTACGAACACTTTTAGCCCTACGGACATCGTGGAATAAGTTTTAGGAAGAGACTGTAATTACTTTGTGCCCTTAGTAGTTTCGTGGGAAAAGATAATAACTGAAACCAAATAACCCTTTAGGGTTTAATATTAATCACCCCCAATGCAATTGGGGGCTAAAAAAAACAAGAGGAGTCCCTCAACCCCGAACGGGGTTGAATAAGAGAAGAAACTAAACATTTAAAATAATAACTATGGCAAGCTATCGACAAATACTTTATCACATCGACTTCCATACTAAAAGAGGTGAAAAAGTTTTAAATTATTCTAACAATGAGGAACTTTATAAGTATATATGGGGAATTATAAAGAATAAGAAATGTAAACTATATCGGATAAACGGAACTGATGACCATATTCATATTATTAGTGATTTACACCCATCAGTTTGTTTAGCTGATTTTATCAAAGATATTAAAGTTGCATCTTCTGTCTGGATTAAGAACGAGAATATATATCCCAGGTTTAAAGTTTGGGCCGATGGATATGGCGCTTTTACTTTGTCGATGAAAGAAAAGGATACTGTGATTAAATATGTTATGAATCAACAAGAACATCACAAGAAAATATCGGCAAGGGAAGAATTTATTAAATTATTAGAAGAACATGGGATTGAGTTTGATGAGAAGTACTTGCTTTAGTAGTTGTTCAACCCTTTCAGGGTTGGTGGGGAGAAGGGTGTGTTGCTTATCCCCCGGCTGCACCGGGGGTGATGAACATTAAGCCCTACGGGCAAAGGCCGTAAGCTAATTGAATAGCTTAAATAATACAGTTAGGACATTAGCGGTTTGGCAATAAAAATTAGAGTTGATTGAAAATAGGATAACCCGTCAGGGTTAAATATTAATCACCCCCAATAAAATTGGGGGAAGAAGAAAAGAAAGAACGACCTCAACCCCGAATGGGGTTGAATAAAGAAAGATGATAATTTTTTTGCGTCTTAGCGCCTTTGCGATTAAAAAAAATAAGGAAATGAATACAACAACGAATAATAAATCATTTATACAGCGCTTAACGGCTATTTTAGTAACCAACGCGAAAATGGTAAAGTATAACCTGAAAATCATTTTTGGTAATAAGTTTATTTACTTTTTGCTTAGTGCTGTTGCCATTACTTTTTTTATTATCGGAGTTAATCTGTTTAATGGTGAAGAAGTAGGCGAAGCCGGTGTGTACAGCACACTGCTGCTTACCGGAGCCTTGTTGCTTTTTTATCCTTCGGCGTTTGGAATACAAAGCGATAAAGACGGGCGTACGCTGGAAATTATTTTCGGAATACCCGATTATCGTTACCGGGTATGGCTTATGCGCCTTTTGCTCATTTATGGCATAACTTTTCTTTTAACGATGCTTATTTCGCTATTGCTTAAATATGCTTTTGTATCATTTAATATTCTCAACATGACGGTCAGTGTTTTCTTTCCGCTGACTTTTCTGGGATTGCTTACATTTTTCCTTTCAACCGTGCTAAAATCAGGCAATGCCACGGCAGCGGTTGTTATTATTATGGGTGTCATCTTGCTCATCTTGTCTGATGAGATATCCCAAAAATTCTGGAATGTTTTTTTCAATCCTTACGGTCAGCCATCTGATGTAAGCGAAATGGTATGGCAATCGCTCACCAGCAAAAACCGTATCTTCCTTGGGGTAGGGTCAGTCGTATTTTTGCTGGGAGGAATGATGAACCTTCAGAATAGGGAAAAGTTGTTGGGGTAATACTTCAACAAAAAATATTTTTTATCATTGTTGTCCGGTAAACCGGAATATTTGTAATTATTTGTTTTTAACATTCTAATAATCAATATTGGTATTTTCAATTTTCGAAAGTAAGCCCCCAATATTTCGGGGAATAGCGAATTTTGATATTTCCTTTTGTTTTCTTAACTTATATTTCCTTTTCGCTTAATAAATTAATATTAAGGTGGTTGAAATTAGCGATTAAAAAATAATTGTAAAAAACGTAAAAACATTTGTTTAAGCGAATAAATAGTTTTTTCTTTGCACCCGCTTTGAAAAACAAAGCAACGTTCATAAGCATACATAATACGGGCGACACGGAGTCTGTGAGTTCTAAAAAAGAAACGTTCAACGGGGCAATAAGT
>JAQICD010000228.1 GCA_027858715.1 Prolixibacteraceae bacterium | reverse complement strand
ATCCAGGGAGAAATGATTGATGGCATTATTCCGGTTACTCACAAAACAATTGATGATGAAGAAAACTAAACTAAAAAATTGTTTCAATGGCTGATAGTAAAATGCACATTTTGGTTTGCGGGGGTACGGGGTGCCGTGCTTCACAATCTGAACAAATAGTTGGCGATTTAAAAGCCGAACTCGAAAACAGGAACCTCGAAAATGATGTGAAGGTTATTACCCCCGGGTGTTTCGGTTTTTGTTAAAAAGGGCCAGTTGTAAAATTTGTACCCGACAATACTTTTTATACCGAAGTGCGACCTTCTGATGCTGTTGATATTGTCAACGAGCATGTTGTGAAAGGGCGTCCGGTCAAACGGCTTTTGTATAAAAATCCAAAGAACGATTACAGTGTTACTACTACATCGAATATCGATTTTTATAAGAAACAAATTCGTATTGCCTTGCGCAATTGCGGTTTTGTTGACCCCGAAAACATTGTTGAATACATCGCCCGCGATGGCTACGAGGCGCTTGGGAAGTGTATTTCGGAGCTTTCGCCCGAAGAGGTTATCGCAACGGTGAAAGACTCGGGCCTGCGTGGCCGTGGTGGCGGTGGTTTCCCTACCGGCCTTAAATGGGAGATTACCCGTAATGTTGAAAACGAACAGAAATACGTGGTTTGTAATGCCGACGAGGGCGACCCCGGGGCATTTATGGATCGCTCTATACTCGAAGGCGACCCACATACTGTAATCGAAGCCATGTCTATTTGCGGATATTGCATTGGTGCCGATACCGGTTTGGTGTATATCCGTGCCGAGTATCCGTTAGCCATCAGTCGCTTGAAAACGGCACTGGCACAGGCCCGCGAATATGGTTTGCTGGGTGAAGATATTTTAGGTTCGGGCTTCAGTTTTGATATTGAAATACGGTATGGAGCCGGTGCTTTTGTGTGTGGCGAAGAAACAGCGCTTATCCACTCGATGGAAGGCCACCGTGGTGAGCCTACGTTTAAGCCGCCGTTCCCTTCAGTGTCGGGATACATGGGCAAACCAACCAATGTGAACAATGTTGAAACCTTTGCTAACATTCCGGTTATCATTAATAAAGGTGCCGAATGGTTTTCAAAAATCGGTACCGAAAAATCGAAAGGAACGAAAGTATTTGCGCTTGCCGGAAAAGTGAACAACGTAGGCCTTATTGAAGTACCCATGGGAATAACTTTGCGTGAAGTGATTTTCGATATTGGCGGCGGTATCCGTAACGGGAGAAAGTTTAAGTCGGTACAAACCGGTGGTCCTTCGGGGGGATGCCTTACCGAAAAAGACCTTGATACCCCCATCGACTACGACAACCTTATCGCGGCCGGTTCGATGATGGGCTCGGGCGGTATGATTGTGATGGATGAAGACGACTGTATGGTTTCCATTGCGAAATTCTATCTTGAATTTACTCTCGACGAATCGTGCGGCAAATGTACGCCATGCCGCATTGGTAACAAACGGCTGCACGAAATTCTGAATAAAATTACCAAAGGCGAAGGAACAGAAGAAGACCTCGAAAGGCTTAGCGTGCTGAGCAACGTGATTAAAGATACTTCGCTGTGTGGTTTGGGACAAACATCGCCAAACCCTGTTCTTTCTACATTACAAAATTTTTACGACGAATATAAAGCACACGTAACCGAAGGTGCTTGCCCGGCAGGACAATGCAAAGACTTACTAAAATACGAGATAATCCCCGATTTATGTACCGGCTGCACATTGTGTTTCCGCAACTGTCCGGTGGGTGCCATCTCGGGCGAACGTAAATCGGTTCATTATATCGACCAGTCGCTTTGTATTAAATGCGGCGTATGTTACGACAAGTGTAAGTTTAAAGCCATTCGCATTGCATAATTTCAAAAGAATAAACCATGGATACTATAAAACTCACGATAGATAACAAAGAAATAGAAGTAGAGAAGGGGATAACCATTCTTGATGCTGCAAAAAAGGTTGGTGTGCACATTCCTACACTTTGCCACATGAACTTGCATGACATGGGCATTGAAAACAAGCCCGGCGGCTGTCGTGTTTGTGTGGTTGAGGTTGAAGGACGACGTAACCTGGCTCCATCGTGTGTTACCGAAGCGTCCGATGGGATGACCATAAATACCCACTCGATGCGCGTGATAAATGCCCGCCGTACCATTACTGAACTGTTGATTTCCGACCATCCGTATGAGTGCTTAACTTGTGCAAAATCGGGCGATTGCGAGTTGCAGGATTTGGCGCACGATATGGGCATTCGCGAAATTCATTACGAAGGCGAAAAATCAACTTACCGCGAAGACACCTCACCGGCGATTATCCGCGACATAGATAAATGCATTATGTGCCGCCGTTGCGAAATGATGTGCAACGAAGTGCAGACTGTTGGCGTGCTTTCGGCCATTAACCGCGGATTCCAGGCGGTGGTGGCTCCGGCATTCGAAGAAAACCTCGACCATTCGGTGTGTACTTACTGCGGTCAATGTGTTGCTGTGTGCCCAACCGGTGCGTTAACCGAGGTTGACCATACGCCGGCTGTAATTCGTGCGCTGAGCGACCCGTCGAAAACTGTTGTGGTGCAAACAGCGCCGGCTGTGCGTGCAGCTCTGGGCGAAGAGTTTGGCTACGAACCCGGAACTCTGGTTACAGGTAAAATGGCCGCTGCACTACGCATGCTCGGTTTCGATTTTGTATTCGATACAGATTTTGCTGCCGACCTTACCATTATGGAAGAAGGAACCGAGTTGCTCGACCGCCTTGCCCGTCATCTCAATGGCGATAAAGATGTGAAATTGCCGATTCTGACCTCTTGCTGTCCGGCTTGGGTGAAATTCTTCGAGCATCAGTTCCCCGGGATGATGGACATTCCATCGTCGGCTAAATCGCCTCAGCAAATGTTTGGTTCGATAGCGAAATCATACTTTGCCGAAAAACAAAAAGTTGACCGCAAGGATTTAGTCGTGGTTTCAATTATGCCATGCGTGGCTAAAAAGTACGAATGCAGCCGCGATGAATTTTCCGTTGACGGCAATCCCGATGTGGATTATGCCATTACGACACGCGAACTGGCCGCACTAATAAAACTGAGCAATATTGAATTCAAATCGTTACCCGATGAAGACTTTGACCACCCGCTGGGTGAATCGACCGGTGCCGGAGTTATTTTCGGAACAACGGGCGGTGTTATTGAAGCTGCAGTGCGTACCGCTTACGAGTTGCAGACTAAAAAGCCACTTCCTAAACTTGATTTTGATGAACTAAGGGGCATGGAAGGCGTGCGCGAAGCTACCATCGATTTTGACGGACTGCCCATCAGAATTGGTATTG